>NZ_JAXCIS010000204.1:0-19901 GCF_034044025.1 Pseudomonas sp. SED1 | reverse complement strand
AGCCCGCTCCCACATTTTGCTCTGTGTTTTACCCAAGTAACCGCGCCAGCTCTTCCCGGCAATACTCCACAAACAACTGCACCGGCTTGGTCAGCGGCGCCCGCCGCAACCACACCGCCGACAACCCCGACCCCGTCACCGTCTCCGCCAACGGCACACACACCAGCTTCTGCCCGTCATAGGAGTACTCGGAAAACGGCTTGGTCACCAGAATCGAAAAGCCAAACCCGCGCCCCACCATCCCGCGCACCATCTCGATCGACGGCGAACTGAAGACAATATTCGGCGTCAGCCCACGCTCTTCAAAGATGCTCACGAAGTACGTCCGGCTCGGCAGCACATCCAGCAGAATCATCGGCTCCAGCACCAAATCCGCCAGCGACACCTTGGCCTGCTGCGCAAACCGGTGATCCGCCGGCAACAACGCGTAGGGCTGCTGCGGCGGCATCAACGGTGTGGTCTCGATGGCGCTGCCCAGGTCATGCTCAAACAGCATCGCCACATCGATACTGCCGGCGGTCAGCGCCTGCACCAGCTCCTGCTGTTCACCGTCCCGCAGGCGGATTTCCACCCCCGGCCAGCGCTGCTTGAAGCCGGCAATCAAACGCGGCAGATACAGCGGCGCCACCGTCTCGAAGCACCCGATATCGATCTGCCCCGCCACCACGTCATTGTCTGCCAGGGCGTTCTGCTCGAATTCATGGGCTACCCGCAGCAGCTCCAGGGCCTTGCGGTAAAACCGTGCACCGCTCGGCGTCAGCGACACGCCTTGGGCGTGGTGGCGGATAAACAGCTGCACGCCAAAGCTGTCTTCCAGCTGCTTGATGGCCGTCGACACCGACGGTTGCGCGATATAGAGCTTGCGCGAGGCCTCGGCCACGCTGCCGCACTCGGCGGTGGTTACAAAATATTTGAGCTGGCGCAGATTATAGGCAGCCATCGGGACCTCCAGAAACGTGGGATTTCGCCCCAAACACGTGCAAGAACAGCCGCTTTTTTTGACGATTCAAGTCCATGCAACATACCGGAGCAAAAAACGCCGCGAGATATTATTTTTAAGGTCTATAGCAACAAACTTACTAATTTACCTACCCGTGACCATTGCACATGATCACTCCAACAACAAAAGCGACGCACACGCGCCGCCCAGCGAAGTACGTCAACGTACTCACCTTGCCTTGGAGCTCGTCATGGTTACCACTGCAACATCCTCCGCCCCGCTTATCGAAAAACACACGATTGGATACGTGCCCCCGGAAGATCGCCACGGAAAGGTAAGAGACCTGTTCACCCTGTGGTTCGGCGGCAACATCGCGCCGTTGCCCATCGTCACCGGCGCGCTGGCCGTGCAACTGTTCGGCCTGAACCTGGTGTGGGGGATCATCGCCATCCTCGTCGGCCACCTGGTCGGCGGCGTGCTGATGGCGCTGCACTCGGCCCAGGGCCCGCAAATGGGCATCCCGCAAATGATCCAGAGCCGCGCCCAGTTCGGCTCCCTCGGTGCACTGCTGGTGGTGGTAATCGCCGGCGTGATGTACATCGGCTTCTTCGCCTCCAACATCGTGCTGGCGGGCAAATCCCTGCATGGCGTGGTCGACGCGATCCCGGTGCCCGTCGGCATCGTCATCGGTGCCATCGGCTCGGGGATCATCGGCATCATCGGCTACCGCTTCATCCACGTGCTTAACCGCATCGGCACCTGGGTGCTGGGCGCGGGCATCGTGCTGGGTTTCGGCTACATCTTCACCCATGTGCAGACGGCCGACTTCCTGACACGCGGCAACTTCAACATCTCCGGCTGGCTGGCCACCGTGTCGCTGGCCGCGCTGTGGCAGATCGCGTTTGCGCCGTATGTTTCGGACTATTCGCGCTACCTGCCGGCGGATGTGCCGGTGGCGTCGACCTTTTGGACAACCTATCTGGGCACCGTACTCGGTTCCAGCCTGTCGTTCATCTTTGGTGCGGTTGCGGTACTGGCTACCCCGGTCGGCATGGACACCATGGACGCAGTCAAATTGGCGACCGGCTCCATTGGCCCGCTGATGCTGTTGCTGTTCCTGCTCAGCGTGATCAGCCATAACGCACTTAACCTGTACGGCGCCGTGCTGTCGTTGATCACCCTGGTACAGACCTTTGCCTACCGCTGGATCCCGACCGCCAAGGCGCGTGCCGTGATCTCGGTGCTGGTGCTGGCGGCGTGTTCGATCGCGGCGGTGTTTGCGTCGAAGGATTTTATCGGGCACTTCGTGGACATGGTGTTGGTGCTGCTGGTGGTACTGGTGCCGTGGACGGCGATCAACCTGATCGACTTCTATGCGATCCATAAGGGCAAGTACGACATCGGTTCGATCTTTCGCGTGGATGGCGGGATTTACGGGCGGTACAACCCTCAGGCGTTGGTGGCGTATGCGGTGGGGATTGTGGTGCAGATTCCGTTTATGAATACGCCGCTGTATGTCGGGCCGATTTCGGCACACATCAATGGGGCGGATTTGTCCTGGTTGGTGGGGTTGGTGGTGACGTCGCCGTTGTATTTCTGGTTGGCGAGTCGGGACAGTGCGTATAAGCGCCGGTTGGAGGGGGGGAAGTTGGTGGGTGGGGTTTAAAAGAGCCTGGCTCAGTTACGAGAAAACCCGCATTTGCGGGTTTTCTCGTTATAGGGCTTGGCGAGTCTTGGTCGTGTCAGGAAGGCCGCCATCGCGGCCTCGCTAAAGCTCGACGGCTCCCACAGGGGGGCGGGGGGGTGCGTGGGTTTTGTGTTCGGCGGTGCTGTCGGGGTGTTCTTTCTTTATCATGGGGGCCGTCGTTCAATTTCTCCGGTAACCCAATGCCCGCCCTCACCTTCCGTAACGCCAACCCCGCCGACGCCAACCGTTGCTACGAGATCGAAATCTCGGCCTACGAAGGCGACGAAGCCGCCACCCTGGAAAAGATCGCCACGCGCATCGCGCTGTACCCGCAAGGCTTTCTGGTTCTGGAGGCGGATGGCGTTGTGGTCGGCTTCATCAACTGCGGTTGCGCCGATGAAGTGGTGATGTCGGATGACGCCTTCAAGGAGTTGGTAGGGCATTCAGCCGACGCGCCGAATGTGGTGATCATGTCGGTGGTGGTGGATCCCGCCCAGCAAGGCAAGGGCTACTCGACGCGCTTGATGGAGGCGTTTATCCAGCGCATGCAGGCGATGGGCAAAAAGACCATCCACCTGATGTGCAAGGACCGCCATGTGGAGCTGTATAAGCGCATGGGCTATCGCTATGTGCAGCCGTCGGCGTCTGACCATGGCGGGATGGCGTGGCATGAGATGGTGATGGATATCTAGTATTGGCTGCTTCAGAAAAAGGATTTTGCTTATGTTCATCGGACGACTCGCCAAGCTCACAGGCTGCACACCAAAAGCTATCCGGCTGTATGAGCAACTGGGGCTGATCAGTGAGCCCCAGCGGGAAGGCCGGTACCGCCTCTATAACGCGCACCATCTGCAAATCGTGCACCTGATCCGCAAGGCGCAGGTGGCCGGTTTCAAGCTGGCAGAGATGGGGCCGCTGATCGCCGCCAAGAATCGACTGAAGGCTTTTCCGTTAGCGCTGGCAAATGAGGCGGTGGATTTGAAGCGCCAGCAAGTCCAGGAAAAGATCGCGCAGTTGCAGGCGCTGGATATGCATCTGGTGGCGCTCAAAGGTGAGATGAACGCACTGTTCGACGTTGCAGGTAAGCGAACGCCGACCGCAATGCCGCTTCAGGCGGCCGAGGGTTGAAACCCAACTCGGTTTTTGCCTTGAGGATGCTGTATTCCTGGCGAACACCCCGGAACAGACGAACCTGGCTGAGCAGCAACTGCGCAGGCATTCCTGTCCATTGCGCCCGTCGCTCCTGAAACCACGCAACCGCCATCAGTAGCCAGCGAGGCGCGGATGGAGGTCGGCGGTAGTCGCTCGCAAGCACATCAAGCAGATCCGCCAGTGACGATGAGTGCTCGTTGGCCAGGATATAGCGCTGACCCGGGCGCCCCTTCTCCGCCGCCAGGATCAATCCGTCGGCCACGTCCCGCACATCCACGAAGTTGAAATGAAACCCCGGATCCAGCGGCAGTTTGCGTTGCTGTACCGACTGCAAAAAACCCATGGTGTCGGTCAACCGTTCCGCATTTGGCCCGACCATCGCGGACGGCAGCACCGAGACCATCCACAGGCCCAATGCTTCAGCTGTTTTCCAGGCCGTTTGTTCGGAGAGAATCTTGGAGAGGTAGTAGGCGTTTTGCGCCTCGTCACTCCAGCATTCCTCGTCCAGTGCAGTGCCGTCATGGCCAACCGCGGCCACAGAGCTGACATACACCACCCGCTTGACGCCCGCCTGGGCAGCGGCCTCCAAGACACAACGGGTGCCCTGGACGTTGGGTTCGATGATTTCAAGCGCCGGGTTTCGGGCCCAATGCTTGAACACCGCTGCCACTTGAAACAGCACCTCGACACCTTCCAGTGCCTTGAGCAGGGAAGCTTGATCCTGCAACTCGGCGTAGACCAACTCGCAATCAAGCCCGGCGAACGGTGCGCGATTGTTTGTGTTGCGCACGCCGGCGCGCACGGTGTGACCCTGTTCCAGCAGTGCCCTGACTAGATTATTCCCCAGGTGCCCGTTCGCGCCCGTCACCAGACATCGCATACCAAATCTCCATTTCGCGGGAGGATTGCACTCCTCCTTCGCCTGGAAAACAGCCTAAAGTCTGCCCCGCGGGGCAGAGTCAAGCAGGCGAGAGGGAACAAACGTTGATCAAACAACGCTGACGCCAGCGATGCCCAGGCGCTATGCTGTGCGCCTATTTACGCGCCCCCGGCGCCTCCCCCGAACGGACTCAACGGAGACACCCGTGCAACGCCTGATCCTGCCCCTCGCCTGCCTCGCCCTGAGCGCCTGCTCCACCCCCACATCCCGCGTCAGCCATGGGGATGTCACGACCCATAAACTGCCCGACATCAACCCAGCCGTGATCAAGAGCATCGAGCAGTTGCAGATGCCGGCGCCGAGCAAGGCGCTGAGCTACCTGGATCTGACAGGCACCTCTACCTACCTCAAAACCTCGAAACCAGAACGTATCGAGTCGTTTATAGCGCCCGACCCGGCGACTGGCCAGTTGGCGATCAACTACACCGAGAACGGTCACAGCGGGCGTCAAATCAGTTGGCGCGGCCTGCTGACGCTCTCCAGCAGCGAGTCGAACAAGAGTGCGCAAACCACCACCCTGGTCGGCAGCCTGAATTTTGAAGGCGACTGGAAGCAATTGAACGTGGGCAGTCAAGTCAGCTATACCCGCCGGCAAACCCTCAGTAACAACTACCTCGGGACCTTGATGGATAGCACATGGAAGACGGTTTGCACGATCGACAGTGAGGTTTCTGCCAGTCAGTTAAACCCCAGCTTGAGTGGCAACGCCAAGGCCCTGAGCTGCCGCCAGCCCCGTGAAGACCTGCCGCTGGCCCCGATGCAGCATTACTACTACCTGGTTGACTATGGTTTTTTCTACCACGCCAGCACCGACCAGAGCGACGACATTGGCAAGCAGATGACAATCATGCAGGTGAGGTAATCCCGCGACCTGTTTGAAGCGTGACATGCCCCAAGGAGTACAACGTGATGACACCGCATCTGATTGAAGTAGGTGACCAGCCGAATGCCGAGGCCGAGCGCATCCTCGGCAGCGGCCTTGCCGCCTTCAACGAACACATCACCGGTTCCAATGATCGGCGCCCGCTGACCGTGCTGATCAAAGATCCCGACACCGGTGAAGTCATCGGCGGGATCACCGGCAAAACCACTCTTGGCATGGCCTTTCTCGATCTGTTTCATCTGCCCAAGGCGCTGCGTGGCTCAGGCCTGGGCACTACGTTGCTGAAGGCATTCGAAGATGAAGCCCTTCACCGTGGCTGCCGCTCGGCGGTGCTGTACACCCTCAGTTTCCAGGCCCCGGAGTTTTACGAGAAGAATGGCTGGGTGCGTTTTGGTGAGATCCCTTGCAACCCGGAAGGCAGCAGCCGGGTGTTCCTGAGCAAAACGCTCTGAGGGACTTACTTCACTCGATCACGAACATACGCTCAATCAGCTTTATCGCCTGACGTCCATCCGCCGCATATAACCCGGCTAGCGCTTGCTGATCCGAAAGCCGGTGCAAGTTGAAGTGGTTGTAGAACGCTTGGCCGGTGCGCTGATGCGCAAAATGCCCGGTTTTCAGAAGGCGCTGAAATTCCAGATAGGCCACCTTTTCGAGTGCAAATCCCTCAGCCATCATCCTGCTCCTCCAATGGAAAATTGCTCACTCGATCTCTGGCGGCTAAACCCCAAGCCTTTTACCAAACAGCCGGTTTTCATGGGTTTCATTCTGGAACGTGTAAGTCGGTGCGCCCAGCAACTCATAACCACGCCGCGGATAAAACCCCAGCGCCCGCTCGTTGCCGACCCACACCGTCGCCCACAACAACGATGCACCGCCCTCCCCGGCACGCTGCTCAGCCGCTTGCAGCAAGCGGTACCCGAGGCCCAGGCCGGTAAACCGTTCCTGGATGTAGAGTCGCTGCAACTCGGCCGCTTTCGGGGTTGAGATCAGCGCATGGCCGGTGTCCATCGCCACCTGGGCAAACCCCACCAGATGCCCATTGGATTCAGCGACGATAATCGCCGTGCCCGGCTGGGCGATCAGCGCGGCGATCCCTTGGGGCGAAAACGCTTGCAGCGCCTCGGCCGCGATTGAGTCGCGGATGCCTTCGGTGGCGTAGGTATCGAGAAAAACCTGCATGCCCAGCACGCCAATGCATAACGCATCTTCAGGGAATGCATCGCGGATAAGTATGTCGGGGAGCATTCGATGGGCGCTCTCATCATCAGGAAGGGCAACGTTTTAACACAACGGCACATCAGTTCTACGCGGGCTTCAGTTTCAAGGGTTGGATTGCCTACAAGCCCGCCTAGCTTCCGTGGGAGTCTTACCAACTCCCCGACGCCCCACCGCCGCCGCTGGAACCCCCACCACCCGATGAGCTGCTGCTGGAACTGGAGCCCGAACTGGAGGAACTCGATCCCCCGCCCGAACTCGACCCCGATCCCGACCCGCCGCCAATACCATGGGCAAAGATGAACAGCGCCGCAAACGAGGCGAATGGGAACGCCAGCAGCCATCCCGTGGTGCCCTTCTCAATCAACGCCCCGACGATCCCGTACACCCCCAGCACCGCCACCAGCCGCACGACAAAGCCCACCTGGCTCTCTTGCCACATGCTCTTCATCACCAGGAACAGGCCGAGATACAGGCCCAGGACCAGCAACCCTGCGAATGGATAAGCCAGCCAGTGAATAAGGGATATCTCGCGCACGAAGTTATCGGTCAGCAGCACGCCGGCGATATAGCCCAACAGCACCAGCACGCTGTAAAACGCCGCCCTCGCCTGCCACAACGCGCCGAAAGTAGCGCCACCGATCAACATGCACAGTGGCAGCAACAGCAAATAGACCGGCCAGTCTTTGCCGCCCGCCACCGCGACCAGCACCACGGTGACAACGACCACCGCCATCAGGGCCCGGCGCCAAGGGAGTTTTTCGGCCCCCATCAATACCCCGACCACCCCGCCAAAAATGAACGCCAGGAGCACCGCATACGCTTCAGGCGGAAAACCGGCCTTGGCCACCTCGGGCAAGTTGCCGCCGTCCACCAGTAGCGTCAGGTCATCCACCGCCTGCTGCACGCCGCCTGCGTAATCGCCCTGGCGAAACGCCGGGGTGATGTGTTCTTCGATGATGCGGTGGGCCAGCAGGTCGGTGACCACGCCTTCCAGGCCGTAACCGACTTCGATCCGAACCTTGCGATCGTCCTTCGCCACCAGCAGCAGGATGCCGTCGTTGACGTCCTTGCGCCCCAGTTTCCAGGCACGGAACAGTTGGTTGGCGAAGTCCTCAATGCCCACGCCATCGGTGCTCGGCAGCAGCATCACCGCCATCTGGGTGCCCTTGCGTTGTTCCAGGCCAGCGAGTTGCGCCGTCATGCGGGATTGAGTGGCGGAGTCGAGGGTGTGGGTCAGGTCGATCACGCGCTGGTCCAGGGGCACCTTGACCAGCGCGGGTGGCGCAGTGTCTTCGGCGTGGGCCGAGACCATGCAGAACCAGCCCACCAGAAAAACGACCAACAGGCCGAGCAAGGATCGCCGTGGAAATATCACCATGTGTGGGTTACCCAAACCATTCATCCTGAAAGCCCTGACTCTAGATTATCTATCACGCCCGCAACGAGCGGGTCATCAACACACTCAAGTAATTGGTATGCGGCCGCCAATCCTGCTCGCCCACGATCTGGTAGCCCCATTGGCGGTACAGGGCAATCAATGGTTTGGCCGGCGCGGCGGTATCCAGTGCCATGCGCCTGGCGCCGTTCGACAACGCTACCGCCAGTGCATGTTCATGCAGGGCGAGCCCGATGCCACAGCCTTTGTGTGACGGCGCCACAGCGAACTGGCTGATGCTCCAGGTCTCGGGATCCCGATAAAGCGCGGCCGGTGATTCCGGTTGTGGCGGGCGCAAGGTGATGGTTCCAGCGATCTGCCCTGCCACTTCGGCGACAAAGCCAAGTCCCGAGGCAAATCGGGTGGCGGTGTCGGCTACAGTTTGATGGGTGCCCCAATAACGCAGGCCTTGGGCCGCATGGGGCGCATACGCCTGGTGAATCAGAGTGGTGAGCATCTGCAGGCTGTCGTCGGGCTTAAGGGGGCGAACAGTGACGAGGCTCATGAGATTTCGTGCGCTAGCGTCTGCAAAAGCTGATCGGCAATGGTGCCGTGAAGCGTCGTTTGTACGGCGCCGGTCAGCACCACACCACCACTGCCATCCCAATGCACCGTCACGGTACCGCCATCACATTGCACGTCGACGGTGTCATCCAACAGCCCACGACGAATCCCGTTGACCACCGCGCCACAACAGCACGAGCCCGAGCCCTGCGGGATGCCGCCGCCACGCTCCCAGATCCGCAGACGAATATGGCTGCGATCCAGCACTTGCACGAAATGCACGTTGGTCTTGCTGGGGAACAACGGGTGGGTTTCCAGTGACGGCCCAAGAGCCGCGATATCGACCGCCGCAAGGTCGTCGACGAAGAAGGTGCAATGCGGGTTACCCATGCTGCACGCCGCCGGGTCGCCCTTCAGCGGCAAGCATTCGGTGGCCATCGCTTGGGCAAGCGGAATCTCTTCCCAGCCCAATGATGGCCGCCCCATGTCCACCGACACCCGCTGCCCTGATTCGCGCACGCAGGTCAGCAGCCCCCGGTTGGTTCGTAGCACGATGGTGGCGGTGCCGGCTTCGCGCATCAGCATGTCCGCGACCCCACGGGTGGCGCTGCCGCAGGTGTCGAGCGGCGTGCCGTTGGGGTTCCAGAATGTGATGCGGGCGGCGGCGTCAGCGCAATCGAGCACCACGGCCAATTGATTGAAGCCAATGCCGCGATGGCGATCCCCCAGGCGGCGGGCGATGTGTGCGGTGATCGGGTCATCCTGGCCGCGCCGGTCGATCACGACGAAGTCATCACCGTGGGCGTGCATTTTCACGAACTGCAAGGTCATGGGGCGTCCTTTTCTAGACCGGGCAAGCCCTGCAAGGATAGAGGGCTGGCGGGTATTTCATCAAATACTCGTCACGGGCATGGTAGCGTGACTTTGCCCTGTCCGGGTCAATCCATCCCTGAGGAACAGCATGCTACAACGCCCTCTGAAAAACGTGGCCCTGGCCGCGCTGCTCGCCTCGTTCGCCCAAGCCGCCTTTGCCGCGCCCCAGGTACTGAGTGCGTGCCAGCCCGCCACCTCGAATCCGACCTCCAAATCGCTTCTGGCCGTCGCCCAGCGCCACCTCGGCGACCAACCCGACGCCCTGCCCCATCTGCACACCGAAGGCACGCTGCCCAACCACGGCATTCGTGAGCAAAGCATCGCCGCCGAGAAGGATTGGCCAGTGATGCGCCAAGCCGCCCTGGCCTGGCGCTTGAGCCGCGACACGCGCTACCTCAAGCAAGTGGATGACTACCTCAGCGCGTGGGCCAGCACCTATCAGCCGGACTTCAACCCGATCGACGAAACCAACCTCGACATGCTGATGAACGCCTACGCGCTCACTGCCAGCGACCTGCGCCCCCAGACCCGCGACGCCACCCGCGCGCTGCTGACCAACCTGGGCAACGGCTATATCGAACGCATCAAGCAGTTCCATGGCGCCAAGAAGGCCACCAACACCAATAACTGGCAAAGCCACCGCGTGAAGCTGGTCACGGTAGCCGCCGCCGCATTGGGCGACCGCGAGATGCTGGAAGAGGCCTTCAAGTTGTTCCAGCAACAGATCACCGACAACGTGCTGCCCGACGGTTCGGTGACCGACTTCCACGACCGTGACGCCCTGCACTACGTGGTCTACGACCTGGAGCCGCTGGTGCAGGCGGCGCTGGCGGCCAAGCCCTACGGCATTGGCGGCAACTGGCTGGACTTCACCGCGTCCCACGGCGGCTCGCTGAGCGAGGCACTGGACTGGCTGGCGCCATATGCCAAAGGCCAGCGCAGCCACGAAGAATTCGTGAACACCCACGTGCAGTTCGACAGGGACCGTGCCCGCATCGGCGAACCGGGCTACAGCGGCGAGTGGAACCCCAAGAGCAGCAATACCCTGTACTGGCTGGCAGCGCAGTTGGACGCGCGGTATTTGCCGGTGGCCGAACAGCTCTCACCCAAGCCTTCGGACTGGATCAGCGCCTGTTATTTAAAGTGAGTGACCCGTTAGACTGGCCCGCCCCACCCATTCGAAGGATCGACGATGCTTATTGTGTTCAGCGGCCTGCCCGGCACCGGGAAGACCACGATTGCCAAGGCCCTTGCTGTGCAGACCGGTGCCGTTTACCTGCGCATCGATACCATCGAGCAGGCCATCCGGGATGCCGGGGTTCTGGAGCAAGGCGTGGGCAGCAGCGGCTATCAGGTGGCCAATGCGCTGGCGTTGAGCAATCTTCTGCTGGGCCACACGGTTGTCGCTGACTGCGTGAACCCGGTGGCTGAAAGTCGTCAGGCGTGGCGCGACACCGCTCTACGCGCCGGTATGCCGCTGGTGAATATCCAGGTGATTTGCTCCGACACGCCGGAACATCAACGCCGCGTGGAATCACGCACCAGCGACATTCCAGGGCTTACTCCGCCCAGTTGGCAGTCTGTCCTGGCCCATGAATACGAGCCATGGGCCGAGTCGCCATTTACTGTCGATACCGCGCACTTGTCGCCCGATCAGGTGCTGACGATGATCAACCCGCAGCTGAGTGCTTAGAGCGCACTCTCCATCGCTTTCATCAACACCGGATCCCGCCCGTAAATATCCGGCGCGTACAGCAATGCGCCCTGGCCATCGACCTGCACCGTCCAGTACCCCAACAACACTGGCACTGGTGTCGCGAGCCGGAATTCGTGGGTGGTTTCCGTCGCCAGCAGTTCTTCGGTGCGGATCTTCTCCGCCGGGCTCACCAGCAAGTCCCGCAGCAGCAGTGGCTGCTCAACCCGCACACACCCCGAACTGAAGGCCCGCGGGCCCTTGGAGAACAGCGGTTGGCTCGGTGTGTCGTGCAGGTACACCGAATACGGGTTGGGGAAACGCAGCACGATCCGGCCCAGCGGGTTGCGCGGGCCGGCGCCCTGGCGCAGCAGGATGTTGCCGGGGTGCGACCAGTCGACCTGCTCCGGCGCCAGTGGGTTGCCCTGGCTGTCGAGCACTTGCAGGTTCTGTTGGCGCAGGTATTCGGGGTTGAGGCGGATCGCCGGCAGCTTGTCCTCGCGCATGATGGTGGGCGGGATGGTCCAGGTGGGGTTCAGGGTCAGACGGGTGATGCGCGACTTCAGCAACGGCGTCTGGCGGTCGGCGCGGCCGACTTGCAGCCGGGTTTGCCACACAGGCACACCGCCTTGGTAGAAGCTCAGTTGCGCCGCCGCAACGTTCACCAGCACACCATCGGGCTCCATGTCCCGGGACAACCAGCGAAACCGCTCAAGGTTGATGCGCAGTTGTTCGCGGCGAATCGCCGGGCTGATGTTCAGTTCGGTGACCGTGCCGGGGCCGATCACGCCGTCGGCTTGCAGGGAATGGCTTTGCTGGAAGGTCTTGACCGCGCTGACCAGCTCGCCACGGTATTGCGTCCCCGAAGAAGGGCTGGCCAGGTAGCCGCCATTGACCATGCGCCGCGCCAGTTGCGGCACCCGCGAATCGTCCATGCCCGGACGTAACAGCGGGCCGCTGGCCACCGCCTCCCAATGCTGCAACGGCTGTTGGCGCAAGGCGGCATAGGCGCTGCGCAGGCTGAGGTACAACGGCGCGCTCGGGCGGGCCTGGTCGAAGGCTTGGGCGATCTCCTGCAAACCGGGCCCGGCCAACGCCAGCAGTTGGGTGTCGGGGTCAAGGGCCGGTGGTTGCGAATGCCAGACGGGCTCGAAGCTCGACTGCTGCAAGCGACCGAAATGCAGATCCTGCAGGGCTTGCAAGTATTGCTGGCTGGTGCCGATGTCGCTGCACAGCACGTTCCCCGTGGCATCTACCGGGGGCAGTCTATAGTGAGCGGGGTCGAGACCGTCATCGGCCAGCATCAGCAATTGGGCTTGCAACGCGCTGCGGCGCTCGCCCTCGGACCAGAGCACCACGTCGCCCTGCTGCTGATAAAAAGCCTGCAGGCGCGCCTGGGAAGGGGCATCAATTTGCCCGGTAAGGCCTGGGCAAACGCTCGGCAATTGCGAAAGCGCCAGTTGCACCGGGGCCGGCGAGACCACCAACAGGTCTTCGGCTGTCGCGACCAGCGGTGCAACGAGCAGGCAAATGCTCAAGTAACATGCGTGTTTTTTGAACAATCGCTTAGCTCCCATCCACGGCGGAGATGCTCTATACATGCTGACCTTTTGCTGCCGACTCGGCCTGATCATCTCGACCTTTGCCTCGCTGAGCACCGTTGCGCTCGCAGACACGGGTAAACCTCTTACTCTGTATAGCAGCCTCGCCCACGCCGCTCCAGAACTCAACCCCGACGTATTGAAAAGAGCCTTGAGTGCCATGCAGTGCGCGGTGGGCAATGGCATCGAACAGTCCGACCGGCTGGCGGTTATCGACTATTCCCAACCTTCGACCGCTCGTCGCCTATGGATCTTCGACCTGCGCAAGAAGACGTTAGTGCTGCGGGACCTGGTGGCCCACGGACAAAAATCCGGGGAAAACTTCGCCACGCAGTTCTCCAACCGTGAAGGCAGCTACCAATCGAGTATCGGGCTGTTCCGCACCCAGGAGAGCTACGAAGGCGCCCATGGCTACTCGTTGCGCATGGACGGCCTGGAGCCGGGCTTCAATGACCGTGCGCGGGACCGTGCCATCGTGATTCATGCCGCCGACTACGTGAGCCCCTTATGGAGCAAGCGCGAAGGCCGCATCGGCCGCAGCCAGGGCTGCCCGGCGGTGCGCCCGCAAGTGGCGCGCCAAGTGGTGGATAAGCTCAAGGATGGCCAGTTCATGTTTTCCTGGTACCCCGACCAGCGCTGGCTGAAGTCCTCGGCGTACCTGAACTGCAAGCCACGCCAGATGGCGAGTGCCGGTACCGTCAAAGGCGGTTGATGGTCTCGCCGTTGCCGTGCACCATGCGGCTCATGCCACCAGGAACTCCACCGTGTTCCTGGGCTTGATGAGAGAGAGAACCTGAAATGCTTTTACATCAATCCACCTGGATCGAGATTGGCCAGTTTCTGGAACGCAGCCGCAGCATCGTGATTCCCATCGGCTCCAACGAGCAACACGGCCCCACCGGCCTGCTGGGCACCGACTGGATGTGCCCCGAAATCATCGCCCATGAAGCGCAAAAGAATGCCGACATCCTGATCGGCCCGACCTTCAATATCGGCATGGCCCAACACCACCTGGGTTTCCCCGGCACCATTTCCCTGCGCCCTTCGACCTTTATCGCCGCGATCGGCGACTGGGTGCGTTCGTTGGCGGGCCATGGTTTCGAGAAGATCCTGTTCCTCAATGGCCACGGCGGTAACATCGCCTCGATCGAAGCGGCGTTCTCCGAGCTGTATGCCGAAGCCAGCTTTACCGGTCGCCCGTCAGGTTATGCGCTGAAGCTGTGCAACTGGTGGGACCTGGAAGGCGTGAGCGACCTGGCGCACCAGCAGTTCCCGGTGGGCCATGGCAGCCATGCCACGCCGTCAGAAATTGCCGTGACCCAATGGGCCTACCCGGATTCGATCAAGTCGGCTGACTACTCGCCGCAAATCGCCAACACCGGCCCGATCCGCGAAGCCCGCGACTTCCGTGCACGTTTCCCGGATGGGCGCATGGGTTCGGACCCGGCACTGGCCACTCCGCAAAAAGGTGGTGAGTTGGTGGCGTTGGCGGCCAAGGGGTTGGTGAAGGCGGTCGATACGTTCAGCAGTGAGCCAAAGCCGAGCTGAATGATTCGCTCAAGACAATGAAGATCAACTGTGGGAGCTTTCGAGCTTTAGCGAGGCTGCGATGGGATCACCTCGGTGTCACTGTCAGACCGCAGCGATGCCATCGCAGCCTCGCTGGGGCTCGACAGCTCCCACATTAGATCACCGCCAGCCGACAGACCGGCGCCAGTCGATTACAGGCAATCCCGCGCCGCATGCTCGAAACGCGAAGGCTTGAACGGCGACGCCACCGGCTTGCGCTCATACAAGAACACCTTGCCGCCGTCCTGCGCTTTGTAGACTTCCAGAATGTTGTCGGCGGCGATCTTGCTGCTCACCACGATCCGCGCATGCCGAGAGTTCTGCGTGACCGTGGAGGTCATGCCGTTTTTCTCGAACTTGGGCACCACGCACTCAACATACGCATCGGGAGACTTGCTGGTTTGCAGCGTCAGGGTCGGTGCGTTGGGGGCAGACGCGCAGCCCGCCGTCAATAAAGCAGCAGAAGCCATCGCTGGCACGAACAACAAGCGCATAGAAATTCCTGAAAAATAAACGAAGTGGGCGTTAGCCTGCGGCGACGAGCGCCTTGAGCGAGGCATCGAACTGTTTCAATGCATTCAGCTGAACGTCGCGCTGCTGCCCAATCTGTGCAGCGATCTGGGGCGCCGTTTTGTCATGTACCCACACATTAGGCAAGTGCATTTGCATCGAGCCCTCGGCTTTGGCGATGTATTGCAGGTCAAGGTCATAAAATTTGGCCACGAACCGCGCCTCCACCAAATCATTATGCTGAGTCAGCAACTGGTTGTAGGTGTCGAGCATCACCACCACATCCGGGTGGGCCTGCAACAGCGCATCCAGGTTGTCGTAACGGGTGACTGAAGCAAAGGTGTGCCGCAACGACGTCATCAGCCAGTCAATCGCCAGGTCCGGGTCGGAGCTGTCGACGAAGGCCTGGCGGATTTGCTCGTCCAGTTGGCCCTTGGCACCATTGACCGCCATGTCGTGATAGCGCCCCAGGTACTGCAGGTTGTCGAGAGTGTTGTCGCTGTAAAGCACGCCGACCGATTGCGAACGCTGCAAACCGACCGGGCTGGCGACGATTGGCGCCAGATGGCTGGCTTGAAGCCCGCCCGCCACTGCCGACGCGGAGGCAGCCATTGAGCTCATCAGCAGCGCCATCAGCGCCCATCCGGTAAAAGTCCTCATCGCAGCGTCCTTACACATCATGTTCAATGATGGCAATTGTCCTCCTTTTTCAGAAAAACAGAACTCGCAATACTTGATGGTGACTATTATCTAGAGCAATAGTGTCGTGCAGGCCGCCTCACACAAAATGATAAGGAACGCCTATGAAGCCCCACCAGAAAACCTTCGATCGCATCCGTGAAGCCGTGCTGCCGGAGTTTCGCGAGCGGGTTGCCGATTACCTGGTCGATTATGAGGAAGTGCTGCTGGATAACGCCGCAGAACCTGAAGTGATCTACGCCATCGCCCAGCAACTACGCGGTTACTTGCGCGGTTTGAACACCACCCGGGTGCTGGGCATGGCCGACTGGGAAGACCTTGACCGCCGGGTGGTGCAGACCTGGTTGGTGCTGCTGGAAGCCGAATAGCGCCGCGCTACCCGTTCAGCGAATATCCACGCGGTAACGGAAATGTTCGGCGTGGCCACGACCGCGTCGCAACTCCAGGGGTTGACCAGCGTAATCCCGGGCCAGCCGTTCGATCACCATCACCGGGCTGCCCACCGGCACCTGCAGCCAGCGCGCCCACACGTCATCGATGGACTCGGCGGTAAGGGCTTCCTCGGCAGACGCCACGACTTGCCCGCAGACTTCTTCGTAGGTCGGGTACAGCAACAAGCCCTGCCGGGTCAGGTCCACGTCCAGCAGTGCCTGGAACCGGGCGCGGGGCAGCCAGATTTCTTCGGCCAGCACTGGCCCCGTGTCCAGTACGTGCACGCGCACGATGCAAATCACCGGCGCATCCGGGGCCAACCCCAGCACTTCGCTCACCGACAACGGCGCCTTCACCGGTTTGACCGACAGGATCCGGCTCTGCGGCAACTGGCATTCGCCGCCCGGGCCCTGGAAGCGGAAACACCGGAACAACGACGACTGAAACTTCGGACGGCGCACAAACGTACCGCGGCCTTGCTGACGCTCCAGAATGCCTTCACCCACCAATGCCTCGATCGCTTTGCGCACCGTGCCGGTAGACAGTTGGTACTGGGTGGACAGCACCGCTTCGGGAGGAATGGCCGCACCGGCACGCCAGTGATTATTGGCAATCTGCTCAATCAGATGATCCCGAAAACGCTGATACAACGGCAGGCGGGAGTCACTCGACAGTATATTCATGGATCAGGATTCACTTAGTAATTGAGAAGGTGACTACAGCGACGGTCGTGCCTGCTTGACCCATTCCTGGACCGAAGGCCGTTGCCATTGGCGCTGGGCGTACGCCACCAGGTTGGCGGGCACGCTGTCACCGTTAAGGATCAGCCGGTTGAGCATCACGGCCAGGTCCACGTCGGCAATCGACCACTCGCCGAACAGGTACTCGCGGCCGTCAGCCAACAGCGCCTGTGCCGCGCTGATCAGCTTGTGCGCCGCCGCTTCAGCAACGGGCGACAGCGGTTCGCCCTTGAGCCCGTAAAACACCACCAGGGTCGAGCGCTCCTGGCGAATCGGCATCAAGTCACTGCGCAGCCACGCCTGCACCTGCCGCGCCCTCGCCCGCTGGCGGGGTTCGGCCGGGTACACCGGCACCTGCGGGAACACCTCTTCCAGGTACTCGGTAATCGCCGACGACTCGGACAGCGCAAACTCACCCTGCACCAGGGTCGGTACGCGCCCGGTCAGTGATAACTGAGCGAACGCTTCGGTCTGGTTCTCGGCCGTGTCGAGGTTCAGGGTGAGCAGTTCAAATTCAAGGCCTTTTTCCCGCAGGGTCACGAACGCCGACATCGCGTAGGGACTGGTGAAGTGGACGTCAACGTACAGGCTCAGCGGGCGATGGTTCACGGCGACATCTCCTTGGTGGGAGCACCACACTACGAGATCGCGCCGCGCAAATGAAATGCGCGGTTTTTATGCGGGCATTCCTGGCTGGAATACCATCGATAATGGCAATACTATGGCCCTTTGCACCCCGCCCGTAACGCTCCGAAAAACAGATCAAGGAACGATCAAAAGATGAAACAAGCGGTAGTCGTGATTCACGGCATCGGCGAGCAGCGCCCGATGGACACCCTGCGCGGCTTCGTGGAAGCAGTGATCCCGACGGACACCCCCGAGGCGAAGCCTTTCTACTGGAGCAAACCCGACCGGTTTTCGCGCAATTTCGATTTGCGCGTATTGAAGTCGGCGGGCCGCAACACCACCGATTTCTACGAGTATTATTGGGCCCACAAGATGCAGGGCACCAAGGTCGGGCATCTGCTCAGTTGGCTCTGGGACATTTTCAAGCGCCCGCGCCGGGACATTCCAACCGCTATCGTGCCAATCTGGCGCGCCACCCGCTGGACCTTGCTGGCCCTGCTTGGACTGCTGGTCAGCGGCACCCTGGCGACGCTGTATGGCCGGTTCCCCCACAGCGACAACCCCTTTGCCCTGATCCCGGTGCTGCTGGCGGTGATCGGCCTGGCCCTGAAGTACTCGGCGCTGTCGTACCTCGGCGACGCCGCCCGCTACCTGAGCCCCAACCCGCAAAACGTGGTGGTGCGCGAACAGATCCGCGCCGACGGCGTCGACCTGCTGCGCGCCCTGCACGACAAGGGCGATTACGACCGCATCATCGTCGTCGGCCACAGCCTGGGCAGCGTGATTGCCTACGACATCGTCGGCTATCTGTGGCATGAGCATCACGACCAGTTGCACCCCAACAACCCGGAACTCGCCGCCCGCTATGCCAACCACGAACGACTGCAGCCAGTGGTGCAGGACACGCTGCCAAAGGCCGGAAACGCCCTCGATGGGCGCCTCCAAAGCCTTCTCAGGTTTCGCGAGCAACAGGCCCAAGCCTTTATTGAACAACGCAACCTCGGCAACCCGTGGCGCATCACCGACCTGGTCACCCTCGGCAGCCCGATGGCCCACGCCAGCCTGTTACTGGGCCGCAGCGTGAGCGACTTCAAGCGCCGCATCGAGCGCCGTGAAGTCCCTGCGTGCCCGCCTACGCTCGACGAAAAGGGCTACGGCTACAGCGGTCGGCTTCCGTTCACCGTGGGCGGTCGCCCATTTTCACCCCTGTACTTGCACCATGCCGCGGCCTTCGCCGTGACCCGCTGGACCAACCTCTACTTCCCCGCGCCCCTGGGCCTGTTTGGCGACATCGTCGGCGGCCCGGTCAGCCCGGTGATGGGGCCCGGTGTGCTGGATTTGCCGGTCACCGTGGGCAGATGGAAAGGCTGGCTCGCCAAGTCCTGGCTAAGCCACACCCACTACTGGAGTGAACGCGGCGGCAAGCAGGGCTACCTTGGCAGACTGACCACCGATGAGGCAGCGATTACCCATGGCGAACGTCCGTCAGCGACTGAAGCGCTGCGTTGGGCGATTGACCTCAAGGGCGTTCGACGTTTTCGTCAGGCGGGCGTCAGAGACTTAGTGGCTGAACCCGAGGCCTAGCCCGAAAATCCACCGTCCTCCAGGAACGCCCGCTCCTCTTCTGTCGTGGCTCTAGCCAACACCTCATTACGATGAGGAAAGCGCCCGAACCGCTCGATGATGCGGGCGTGCTCCTTGGCCCAGCGATAGGTATTGGCATCGAGATCCTTGTTCAGCGCCATCGACAGCTGTTGGTCCTCGGGGTCTTCAGAATGCTCGAAGGGCAAATAACAAAACGCCCGCAGCGGGGTTTCGATCAACTTGTCCATCCCCGCCTCAACCATCTGCCGCGCATACAGGCGCGCCAGCGGGTCGGTGGCGAACATATGCGCCGTGCCCCGGAAGGTATTGCGCGGGAACTGGTCCAGCAGCAACAGCAACGCCAGCGCGCCTTCAGGTGATTGCATCCAGCTCTCCAGCTCGCGCCGGGCCGCCTGCAAATGAGCGGTGTAGAAAGCCTCGCGAAAACGCCGGTCAAACCCTTCATCCTTGGCGAACCAGAGCTTGGGCCCCGCCTGTTTCCAGAACTCAATAACAGCCAGCGCTCCATTTTCGATAGTCGTCACAACCCTCTCCTCACCTGTCTGAATGTTTTCACCGCATAAGGTAGTGTTGATGATCCTACGCCTTGCCCAGGTTTAAGGGGTCGCTCTGGAGCTTTATCGGCGCGCTGAACGACAGCTTCGGGATGCTGGACTACCTGATCCTCGGGATCTTTGTGGCCAGTTGGGCGATCTCGGCGATGCTGGCAATTTCATGATTTTGATAACGCCGCAGAGCCAATGTGGGAGCGGGCTTGCTCGCGAATGCGGTGGGTCAGTCAACCTCTCCA
>NZ_JAXCIS010000203.1:0-29183 GCF_034044025.1 Pseudomonas sp. SED1 | reverse complement strand
CCTGTGTCGCCTTCGAGCACATGCCCAACTCATGAGAACCGAACATGAATAGCCTATTCAAACTGGTGCTCCAACGCCTGGCTCTCGGCCTGCTGTCTTTGTTCGCCGTCTCGGTGATCATCTTCCTGGCCGTCGGCATGCTTCCCGGCGATATCGCCCAGGCCATGCTTGGCCAGTCCGCCACGCCGGAAACCATCGCCGCGTTTCGCGCCCAACTGGGCCTCGACCTGCCGCCCCTGAGCCGGTTCGTGCAATGGCTGCTGCGCCTGCTGCACGGCGACCTCGGCGCGTCCCTGGCCAACCAGCGGCCCATCGCCGAACTGATCGGCGCACGCCTGGGCAACACCTTGCGCCTGGCGGCACTCGCCGCGCTGGTTTCGGTGCCCCTGGCGCTGGTGCTGGGCATGCTCGCCGCGCTGTACCGCAACAGCTGGTTCGACCGCCTGCTCAACACCTCGGCCCTGAGCGCGGTGTCGTTCCCCGAGTTTTTCGTCGCCTACCTGCTGATCCTGGTGTTTTCGGTCAAGCTCGGCTGGTTTCCCAGCCTGTCCAACCTGGCGCCGGACGCGTCATTCGGCACCATCCTCGAACGCTCGGTGCTGCCGGTGCTCACCCTGAGCCTGGTGGTGATCGCGCAGATGATGCGCATGACCCGCGCCTCGCTGATCAACCTGCTGGCCAGTCCGTACATCGAAATGGCCCGGCTCAAGGGCATCAGCCAGTCGCGGATTATCTGGCGCCACGCATTGCCTAATGCCTTGGCGCCGATCGTCAATGTGATCGCGCTCAACCTGGCTTACCTGGTGGTGGGCGTGGTGGTGGTCGAGGTGGTGTTTGTGTACCCGGGCCTCGGTCAGTTGCTGGTGGACTCGGTGTCCAAGCGCGACATTCCTGTGGTGCAGGCGTGCAGCCTGATTTTCGCTGCCACCTACATCTTGCTCAACACCGGCGCCGATGTGCTGTCCATCGCCACCAACCCACGCCTGATGCATCCCAAGGGGTAGACCATGAGCCTTCTCACACAACTGGCCAGGGCGCCATTGAGCGCGAAGTTCGGCCTGCTGATTATCGTGCTGTACGTGCTGGTGGCGTTGTTTGCACCGGTGCTCGCGCCCTATGGCGAAACCCAGGTGGTGGGCGACGGGTTTGCGCCCTGGAGCGGTCAGTTCCTGCTGGGCACCGATAACCTCGGGCGGGATATGTTCAGCCGCCTGGTATATGGCGCGCGCAATACCCTGGGCATTGCGTTCCTGACGACGGTACTGGCGTTTTTGCTGGGTGGCTTGAGCGGCCTGATTGCGGCGATCAAGGGCGGCTGGGTGGATCAGGTTTTGTCGCGACTGGTGGACATCCTGATGGCGATCCCGCAGTTGATCTTCGCCTTGCTGATTCTTAGCGTTGTCGGCACCAATGCCACCTCGCTGGTATTGGTGATTGCACTGCTGGACTCGACCCGGGTGTTTCGCCTGTCCCGGGCCGTGGCGATGACCGTGGTGGTGCAGGATTTTGTCGAAGCCGCGCGGCTGCGCGGGGAAGGGCTCTGGTGGCTG
Organism: Pseudomonas sp. SED1; assembly: GCF_034044025.1. Classification (NCBI taxonomy): domain Bacteria; kingdom Pseudomonadati; phylum Pseudomonadota; class Gammaproteobacteria; order Pseudomonadales; family Pseudomonadaceae; genus Pseudomonas; species Pseudomonas sp. SED1. The sequence goes on along the minus strand of NZ_JAXCIS010000203.1, from coordinate 27,633 downwards.
GTCACCCGAGAAGTGCTACCCAACGCTGCTGCTCCGTTGATTGCCGAATTCGGCCTGCGCTTTTGCTTCGTGTTTTTGTTTATCAGCGCGCTGTCGTTCCTTGGCCTGGGCATTCAACCGCCCACCGCCGATTGGGGCAGCATGGTCCGCGACAATGCGGTGCTGATTACCTTTGGCGACATCAGCCCGTTGCTGCCGGCCCTGGCGGTGGCGTTGATCACCGTCAGCGTGAATTTTGTCGTCGACTGGATGCTGCATAAATCCAGCGGCCTGAAGGAGTGTTGAGGATGGACAAGCCATTGCTGGAAATCCGCAACCTGCAGATTGAAGGGCATTACGAAGATGCCTGGCATCCGTTGATCAAGGGCATCGACCTGACGTTGCAACGGGGCGAGGTGCTGGGGTTGATTGGGGAGTCCGGCGCGGGTAAATCAACGTTGGGCCTGGCGGCGATGGGATTTGCCCGCGACGGTTGCCGCTTCACCGGTGGCTCGGTGTGCTTTGACGGCATTCAGCTGTTGCAGGCCAAGCCTGAAGCGCTGCGCAAGCTGCGAGGATTGCGCATTGCCTACGTCGCGCAAAGCGCTGCCGCGTCGTTCAACCCGGCTCATCGGCTGATTGACCAGCACGTGGAAACCGCGGTGATCAACGGCGGCATCAGCCGCGCCCAGGCTGAACGCGAGGCGGTGGAGTTGTACCGCGTGCTGCGCCTGCCCAATCCGGAAACCATTGGCCAGCGTTACCCCCATCAGGTCTCCGGTGGGCAACTGCAACGGGTGATGACTGCCATGGCGATGGCCAGCCATCCCGACCTGATCATCTTCGACGAACCTACCACCGCCCTCGACGTCACCACCCAGATCGAAGTGCTGGCGGCGATTCGCGATGCGGTCAAAACCTTCGGCAGTGCCGCGCTGTATATCAGCCATGACCTAGCGGTGGTCGCACAGATGGCCGACCGCATCATGGTGCTGCGCCACGGCAAGCGGGTGGAGGAGGCCGAGACCCGGACCATGCTCAGCGCACCGCAGCAGGACTACACCAAATCCCTGTGGGCGGTACGCAGCTTTCGCACCGAACCCAAGGCCTGTCCGCAGCAGCAGGTGCCGTTGCTGGAAGTACGGCAGGTGTGCGCCAGCTACGGGCATCAACCGGTGCTGCACGACGTGTCGATGAGCCTGTATCGCGGCCAGACGCTGGCGGTGATCGGCGAGTCCGGCAGCGGCAAAAGCTCCACGGCGCGCCTGATTACCGGGCTCCTGCCGAGTACGGCGGGGCAGGTGCTGTATGACGGCGAAGCGTTGCCGGTGGACTTTCGTCGACGCAGCAAGGAGCAGTTGCGGCGGATCCAGATGATCTACCAGATTCCCGATACTGCGCTGAACCCACGCCAACGCATCGTCGACATCATCGGCCGGCCGCTGACCTTCTACCTCGGCCTCAAGGGCAAGGCCATGCGTGCCCGGGTCGCCGAGTTGCTGGAGATGATCGAGCTGGATCCGGCCATATTCATGGAGCGTCAGCCCCGTGAACTGTCCGGTGGCCAGAAGCAGCGAATCTGCATCGCCCGCGCCCTGGCGGCTGACCCACAACTGATCATCTGCGACGAAGTGACCTCGGCCCTGGACCAGTTGGTGGCCGAGGGCGTGCTGAGGCTGCTCAACCGCATCCAGCAGCAGTTGGGCGTGGCCTACCTGTTCATCACCCACGACGTTGCCACGGTGCGCGCCATCGCCGACGAAGTGGTGGTGATGCAGCGGGGCAGGGTGGTGGACCAAGGCAGCCGCAGCGCGATCTTCACCCCGCCGTATCAGGACTACACCGGCCTGCTGTTTTCATCGGAGCCGGAAATGGACCCCGACTGGCTCGACCATTTGCTGGCCGAACGGGCCGCGCTTACTTCTTGAGGAGTTTTTATGAAGGTGTTGATTGTCCATGCCCATCCCGAGCCGCAGTCGTTTACCGCGGCTTTGCGTGACCAGGCGATCGCTACTCTGCAAGCGCAGGGGCATGAGGTGCAGGTCAGCGATCTTTACGCGATGCACTGGAATCCCGTAGCCAGCGCCTCGGATTTCACCTCGCGGGAGAACCCCGACTACCTGGTGTATGCCCTGGAGCAGCGCCTGGGGGTGAAAAGCCAATCCATCGCGGCGGATATCCGGCAGGAGTTGGACAAGCTGCTGTGGGCCGATCTGCTGATCCTCAACTTCCCGATCTTCTGGTTCTCGGCGCCCGCGATGCTCAAGGGCTGGATTGACCGGGTGCTGGTGTCGGGCGTGTGTTACGGCGGCAAGCGGTTTTATGATCAGGGTGGGCTCGCGGGCAAGAAAGCGCTGGTCACGGTGACCCTCGGCGGGCGCGAGCATATGTTTGGCGAAGGGGCGATTCATGGGCCTTTGGAGGATATGTTGCGGCCGATTCTGCGTGGCACGCTGGCGTATGTCGGGTTTGAAGTGCTCGAGCCGTTTGTGGCGTGGCATGTGCCGTATATCAGCGCCGAGGCTCGGCAGGGGTTTCTGCGCAGTTACCAGCAGCGATTGGAAGGGCTGGCGGATGACCAGCCGTTGGTGTTTCCCAAACTCGAGCAGTTTGATGAGGCGCTGTACCCACTTTAGTCAAGTGAATGAAGATCCAGTGTGGGAGCGGGCTTGCTCGCGAAAGCGGTGTGCCAGTTGATGCATATGCTGGCTGAACCACCGCATTCGCGAGCAAGCCCGCTCCCACATTTGATCTTCATTGTCAGGCGGGATTCTGTGCCCGCAGCCGCTCGGCGGCGCTGCGTAGCAGCTGTTCCGTCCCGTCCCAGCCCAGGCAGCCGTCGGTGATCGACACGCCGTACTTCATCGACGGGCTCAACGGCTGGCAGCCTTCGAACAGGTGGCTTTCGATCATCATGCCGATCAGCGACGTGTCGCCCTGCAAGCGCTGCTCCAGCACGTCGTTGAACACCGCCGGTTGGCGCAGCGGGTCTTTGCCGCTGTTGGCGTGGCTGCAGTCGACCATGATCCGCGGCGCGACTTTGCTCTTGGCCAGGTCGGCATGCACCTGGGCCACGCTCTGGCGATCGTAGTTCGGCCCACGGTGGCCGCCGCGCAATACCAGATGGGTATCGGGGTTGCCCGGGGTCTGGATGATGGCCGGATGACCTTGGCTGTCGACCCCGAAGTGGCGGTGCGGGTGAGCGGCGGAACGCATGGCATCACAGGCGATGGCGACGCCGCCGTCGGTGCCGTTCTTGAAGCCCACGGGCATGCCGAGGCCGCTGGCCATTTCGCGGTGGATCTGCGATTCGGTGGTGCGCGCGCCAATGGCGACCCAGCTCAGCAGGTCATCGAAGTAGCCGGCAGCCATCGGTTGCAGCAGCTCGGTGGCCACCGGCAGGCCCAGGCGCAGCATTTCACGCATCAGCTCCCGAGACAGGCTCAGGCCCGCGGCCATGTCGTCGCTGCCATCCAGGCGTGGGTCGTAGGCCAGGCCTTTCCAGCCGATGGTGGTGCGGGGTTTTTCGACGTAGGCGCGGATCACCAGCAGCATCTGGTCACTGACTTCATGGGCCAGTTTTTTCAGGTTGCGGGCGTATTCCATGGCCGATTCCGGGTCGTGGATCGAGCACGGGCCGACGATCACCAGCAGGCGTGAGTCTTCGCCCTTGAGAATGGCGCGCACGGCTTGGCGATGGGCGTGGATCTGTTCGTTGAGGAACGGGCTCAGGGGCAGTTGGTGCTTGAGCTCCAGGGCACTGGGCAAACGCTGGGTCAGCGCTTCATTGGCGCAGGACAAGGTAGAAACAGGCAGAGCGGCGATCGAGGAGTTCATATTCGGGCTTCCTGGGCAAGCGGCGGGCTGTTCCCGCGCGCTTTGCCCTACTGGGGTGTTCGACAATTGGCCGTATTGGCTACGTGTGTTGGCTTGCCACCAATAGGTGACCGATCGGAGGCGGCAGGCTGTCCCGAACGGAGCTTGCTAAATCGCCAGGCGGTGGAGGTGTCGTAGCGGTAATAGGTGGCGTAGTTCATGTCGTGAGTCCTTTAAGTGTTCGGTGTGTGGCAAAAATAATTAAGGGCTGAAAAAACAAAACCCCCGGTCGGGGAGCCGACCGGGGGTTAGATTTCTCTGGTAGGCGACCCCTTGAGTAGTGGGCGCCGATTTCAGGTATCAGGCGCGCCAGTGGCTAAACCAATACCCAAAATAAAAGCTGACCAGTGCGCTCAAACCGCTCACACGGGCAGCCACGACCGAGCGCTGGGCGCTGGCAGCAGGGCAAACCTGAGTGTGGGTGAGTTGCAACATGGTGTGTCTCCAAATGATGGGGGGAGCTTAACTGAGGCGAGCGGGTGGATTCAATCAGTAATTTCTATGGAGCTTGGGTACTTACGGCTATGGCCCAAGTGCCGATATGCTGCACCGACTTAACGATGATTGCCTGGATGCGACCATGACTGCCTTGACGATTGCTGCTGCCCAATCCATTTCCATTGCAGGCGATGTGCCCGGCAATATCGCTCGTCACCTGGCCTTCATGCGTGTTGCGGCGGAGCACGCTGTGCAGTTGCTGGTGTTTCCGGAACTGTCCCTGACGGGATATGAACCCTCCCTGGCCGCCGGGCTGGCGATTGCGCCGGACGATGAAGTACTGGCGCCGCTGCGGGAGATGGCTCGTGAGTTGCGCATTACAGCAGTGGTGGGCATGCCGATTCGTCTGGGCGCGGCGAAAGAGGTGTTGATCGGCGCGCTGGTACTGGAGCCGGGTGGCTCGGTGTCGGTCTATACCAAGCAGCATTTGCATCCCGGTGAAGAAGCGGCCTTTGCTGCGGGGCAGGGCGGGGCGGCCCTTGAGTGGGGTGACGACCGGATTGCCCTGGCGGTATGCGCAGACTTCTCCCACGCCAGCCATCCACGGCAGGCAGCCGAGGCCGGGGCGAATATCTACGCTGCGGGTGTGCTGATCAGCGAGGGCGGCTACGCGCCTGATACGACGTTGCTTCAGGGCTACGCCGCCGAGCACCAAATGCTGGTACTGATGGCCAACCACGGCGGCCCAACCGGTGGCTGGACCTGCGCCGGACGTAGCGCCATCTGGGGCGCTGACGGCGGCTTGATCGCAGCCGCCCCGGGTGTGGGCGATTCGCTGGTGATTGCACGTCGCAGCACCGCTGGCCAGTGGTCCGGGGACCAGGTGGCGATTTAGGGAGCGCAGGCACATGGCGTTTCAACTACAGGCCGCAACCAGCCAACACTTGGCATTCGCCCGAACCCTGACCCATCAGGCCATGGGCAGCTATTATCGCCAATACGATTTGTCGTGGTCCGATGCCGGGTTCGATACCGCCTGGGCGGGTCGGGAAAACTGGCTGATCTGTCGCGATCGCGAGGTGATGGGTTTTATCAGCCTTAGTCGTGACCCGAAGGCGCTGTATATCCGCGAACTGCACATTCTTGAGGCGTTTCGTCATCAAGGAGCGGGCGGCTGGGTTATCGAGCAGATGGTGTACAAGGCGCGCGCGGAAGGTCTGGGTCTTTTACGGTTGACCGTTTTCAAGACCAACCCGGCGCGAAGGCTTTACCAGCGCAAGGGCCTGGAAATCGTTGGCGCGGAGGATAGCTTCTGGCGCATGGAGCGCAATTGCCGGACGTGATCAGGCGTGAGTACTGTCAATTTGAGGAAAACAGGCACTTGGTCTTAATAAGCGCATACTGACTTCAAGAGGTGAGTTCCTGATCTTGCCTCGCGGTTTCGTCCTCAACCGGAATGATCCCGTCCTTCATGCCCAACAGGACCGCCACCTTGTGGGCTTCTCCCCGTCGTCCCTTTTTGCGCCCAGCGAGCACTTGATAAGTGGTTGCCGGGTCCACGCCATTTTCCCGGGCGAACGCTTGAACAGACTTACCTTGATGTTCCAGCCAAGCCTTGGCTTGTGCAGCAGTGCGAATACCGGGCATAGTTCAAAACCGTTCAAGTTTGTGTAAAACGAGATGAGTGTGTCACCTCTAGGGGTGTGCCAAATAGGATCATACATCCAAATGAGTGGAATCGGTTTCCGGTTAAGGCAAGAAAGAGAGCGACTTGGCCTGTCGCAGAAAACTTTTGGTGAAATAGGAGGTGTAGAGGCTAACGCACAGGGTAAATATGAAAATGGCGGACGCGCGCCCAAGGCTGATTACTTGTCCCGCGTGGCAGAAAGAGGTGTCGATATCCTGTACGTGTTGACCGGTACTCCGACGCCGACCCAAATGGAAAATCTGAGCCAAGTCGAAGAAAAAGTACTGGGCAACTACCGTGCGATGTTCAAGGAAGACCAGGATGCAATCCATCGCCTGACTTCAACCCTGGCCGAGCTTTCAATCTCCACTAATGGAAAAAACAGGTCATCCGCCCCGGATTCCTGACCTTTTACCCAGGAAATTGAGCCGCCCGCCATTCGGCGGCGGCCCGTTGTGCATTGAAACTCTATATATATGACGCTTGCAGCTAGGTCTGCGCCTTGGTTTTTTGCTAAGGTGTTCAGCAACCTATAAGACCATATCGCGAGGTGTCTGCTTGATTAGGGTGCTAGTAGTCGATGACCATGATCTCGTTCGTACAGGCATTACACGAATGCTGGCTGACATCGATGGCCTGCAAGTAGTCGGCCAGGCCGAGTCAGGGGAGGAGTCCCTGATCAAGGCCCGGGAGTTGAAGCCCGACGTGGTTTTGATGGACGTCAAGATGCCCGGGATCGGCGGTCTTGGCGCCACTACAAAGTTATTGCGCAGCCATCCGGATATCAAAGTCGTGGTAGTTACCGTGTGTGAGGAAGATCCGTTTCCTACACGGCTGCTACAAGCGGGCGCTGCCGGCTATCTGACAAAAGGCGCGGGCTTGGCGGAAATGGTCCAGGCCATTCGCCTGGTGTTTGCCGGCCAACGCTACATCAGCCCGCAGATTGCCCAGCAGTTGGCGATCAAGTCGTTCCAGCCTACCAGTGACTCGCCGTTCGATGCGCTGTCGGAGCGGGAAATCCAGATCGCCTTGATGATTGTCGGCTGTCAAAAAGTCCAGTCGATCTCCGACAAGCTGTGCCTTTCGCCGAAAACCGTGAACACCTACCGTTATCGGATTTTCGAAAAGCTCTCCATCAGCAGCGATGTTGAATTGACCTTGCTGGCGGTCCGCCACGGCATGGTAGATGCCAGCGCCTGAAATGACAGCTCCTGAAATAAAGGTCCAATTCGATCCGAGTGCGTTCCTTGCAACCTGCAGTGGCCGTCCTGGCGTGTATCGCATGTTCGACAGCGAAGCGCGCCTGCTCTACGTCGGTAAAGCCAAGAACCTGAAGAGCCGCCTGGCGAGTTACTTCCGCAAGACCGGCCTGGCAACTAAGACGGCGGCACTGGTGGCGCGTATCGCCCAGGTGGAAACCACCATCACCGCCAATGAAACCGAGGCGCTGCTGCTTGAGCAGACGCTGATCAAGGAATGGCGGCCGCCCTACAACATCCTGCTGCGTGACGATAAGTCCTACCCGTACGTGTTTCTCTCGGACGGCGACTTTCCGCGCCTGAGCATCCATCGCGGTGCCAAGAAGCAGAAGGGCAAGTATTTCGGGCCTTATCCCAGTGCTGGCGCCATTCGCGAAAGCCTGAGCCTGCTGCAAAAGGCGTTTTTCGTGCGCCAGTGCGAAGACAGTTTCTACAAGAACCGCAATCGTCCGTGCCTGCAGTACCAGATCAAACGCTGCAAGGCGCCGTGCGTGGGTCTTGTCGAGCCTGCGGAATACGCCGAGGACGTGCGTCACTCGGTGATGTTCCTCGAGGGCCGCAGCAACGCCCTGGCCGATGAACTGTCCGGCGCCATGGAGCAAGCGGCGAGCACCCTGGATTTCGAGCGCGCCGCCGAACTGCGCGACCAGATCTCCCTGCTGCGCCGCGTGCAGGACCAGCAAAGCATGGAAGGTGGTACCGGCGACGTTGACGTCATCGCGGCTTTCGTCAACCCGGGCGGCGCCTGCGTGCACCTGATCAGCGTGCGCGGCGGCCGGGTGCTGGGCAGCAAGAACTTCTTCCCCCAGACCGGTATAGAAGAGGAGGTCGCCGAAGTCATGGCGGCGTTCCTCGGCCAGTACTACGTCAGCAGCCCTGAGCGCGACCTGCCGAGTGAGCTGATCGTCAACGTGGTGCACGAGGACTTCCCGGCACTGATCGAAGCGATTCACGGACTGCGCGGCCGCGAGCTGGACATCAGCCACCGCGTGCGCGGCACCCGTGCCCGCTGGCAGCAACTGGCCGTGACCAACGCCGAACAGGCCTTGGGTGCACGCTTGGCCAACCGCCAGCACGTCGCCGCACGGTTTGACGCCTTGGCCGAAGTGCTTAACCTCGACGAGCCGCCCCAGCGCCTCGAGTGCTACGACATCAGCCACTCCAGCGGCGAAGCCACCGTGGCCTCCTGCGTGGTGTTCGGGCCGGAAGGGCCGATCAAGTCCGATTACCGGCGCTACAACATCGAAGGCGTCACCCCGGGCGATGACTATGCCGCCATGCATCAGGCCCTGACCCGGCGCTTCAGCAAACTGAAGGACGGCGAGGGCAAACTGCCGGACATCCTGTTGGTGGACGGTGGCAAGGGCCAGCTGTCCATGGCCCGCGACGTGCTCAACGAACTGGCGGTGCCCGACCTGATCCTGCTCGGCGTGGCCAAGGGTGCCACCCGCAAGGCCGGTTTTGAAACCTTGTACTTGAATGATGCAGCCCATGAGTTCACTTTGAAGGGTGACTCCCCGGCGCTGCATCTTATCCAGCAGATCCGCGACGAAGCCCACCGTTTCGCCATCACCGGCCACCGCGCCCGACGTGGCAAAACCCGGCGTACCTCAACCCTGGAAGGGGTGGCGGGGGTCGGGCCAACGCGGCGGCGGGACTTGTTAAAACATTTTGGTGGCTTGCAGGAGCTGTCCCGTGCCAGCATCGAAGAAATAGCCAAAGCTCCCGGTATCAGTAAAAAGCTCGCAGAGTTGATTTATGCAAATCTGCACAGCGAGTAGAATGCCTTCTCACCTCGTAGCCAGTTGTGCCGATGAATATCCCTAATCTGATCACCGTTCTACGCGTCCTGCTCATTCCGATTTTCATTTTGCTGTTTTACCTGCCGTACGAATGGAGTTACATGGCATCCAGTTCGGTCTTCGCCTTTGCGGCTGCCACCGACTGGCTGGACGGCTACCTGGCCCGCCGCCTGGAGCAGAGCACGCCGTTTGGCGCGTTCCTCGACCCGGTGGCCGACAAGCTGATGGTAGCGGTCGCCCTGGTATTGCTGGTGCAGGAACACGGCAACCTCTGGCTGACCTTGCCGGCGGCCGTGATCATCGGTCGCGAGATCGTCGTATCCGCGCTGCGGGAATGGATGGCCGAAATCGGCGCTCGTGCCCATGTGGCCGTGTCCAACATGGGCAAATGGAAAACTGCGGCGCAGATGCTTGCCCTGGTGATCCTGCTGGCCAACCCGTCGGACTTCTCCTTCTGGGTATTGCTGGGCTATGCCTTGCTGCTGGTCGCCGCAGGCCTGACCTTGTGGTCCATGCTGCAATATTTACGCGCTGCTTGGCCGCATCTGCGCACCGAGGTTGAAAAGAAATAAAACTTTTTTGAATCAAGGGGTTGACGGGTGATGAGGATTCTATAGAATGCGCATCACCAAGACGCGGGAATAGCTCAGTTGGTAGAGCACGACCTTGCCAAGGTCGGGGTCGCGAGTTCGAGTCTCGTTTCCCGCTCCAAACACAAAGAAAAAGCCACTCTAACGAGTGGCTTTTTTTTGCCTGTGATTTAAGGAATAGACGCTTCGGCGTCTTTTTTCGTTTCTGCGCAAAACTACTGAAATCCAGGGCGATCCGGTACGTTTAAGTATGGTTTTGGGTACCGTCTAATGAAGGGTCGCCAGAGCACACTCCTATCCAGGTTTCCAGATCCGCTGCGCTCATAGGCTTTGCTATCAGATAGCCCTGCGCTTCGGAACACCCCCACTGTATTAAAAGGTCCAGGATTTCTTCATTTTCTACGCCTTCGGCAACGACGCGGTAGCCGAGCCCCTTCGCCAGGCCTATCAGGGTTTTAACCAGTTGCTTGTCATTTTGATTGGTGCCCAGTCCGCTGATCAGTGATTGATCAAGCTTGACGCTAGTGGCCGGTAGTTCCTTCAAATACGCCCAGTTACTGTAGCCCGTGCCGAAATCATCAACGGCAACCTCTACGCCAAACTTACGAACCCGTTCCAGCTGCCGAATGACTTCTTCAGGGTTGGTCATCAGCATGCTTTCGGTAAACTCAAGTTCAAAGCTGGCCGGGTCCAGGCCGTACGTTTGAATTTCATGAATCATCGCGTCTACGAACTCTGAACTCTCCAGATCGCTGACAGTGATATTCATCGCTATCCGCAGGAGCAGACCTTGCGCTTTCCAAACAACCGTTTGCCGGATGATTGCGTTGAGCACCCATAATCCAACGGAGGGTATCAGGGCGGTTTTTTCAGCCAAGGGTATGAATTCAGCAGGGCTGATGGGGCCAAGCAACGGATGGGTCCACCGTAACAATGCCTCTACCGAATGACAGCTTCCGGAAGGCAGTTTGATTTTGGGTTGATACACCAGGCTGAACTGTTTGTCGGACCTGACCGCCTCCGGCAAAGAACTCAACAACATGAAAGCGCGTTGTTGAGCGGCATCAAAATGAGGTTTATAGAGAGACCATCCCAGCTTGCGGTCACGCGCCTCATCTGCTGCGCTGACCAGCAGGCGCAGCCAGTCTTGCTGCCCTGAGCCATGAATAGGCAGGACGCCAATCCCCACTTGCATGAGTATGGGGATGCCGTGGCATTCAACCGGCTTTTTGAAGTCCGTCAGAATACTTGTGCAGATGTGCTCGGTGGTTTGTTCCTCCTCAAGGATGAAGCCAAACCGGGTCGGGCTTATTTTGTAAAGCAGGCACCGCGTGGGTAAGAGTGTTTGCAGGCGAGATTTGATCGCCAGGACCAGGTCTCCCGCAAAGCTATATCCCAGGGCCTTTACGATATCGTTGAGGAACTTTGGCGAGGTAATGTCAACTGCATACACACGGCACGGTTTTTTAAGCTTCAGCGCTTGACGTATATCCTCTTCAAGCCTGAGTCGATTAAACAGCCCCGTGGGTTGGTCTATAAAGTTGCGAGACCGCATGCCCTGTATGCGCATCATCACCAGCTCGGCGAAGCCGTTGAGCATCGCACTGTCACGCTCATTCATGGGGGGGCGGGAGACGGTGTCAATGATGCAGAGACTTCCCAGTGTAAAACCATCCTCCGTGGTCAACGGCGCGCCCGCGTAATAACGAATATGCGGCGGCCCTGTTACCAGGGGGTTGTGTTTGAAACGGGCATCCAGCGTCGCGTCCATCACCTCCAGCAGGGAATTGTCCAGCGTAGAGTAGGCGCAAAAAGAGACTTCTCGCGGTGTCTGCGTTTCTGTCAGTCCCACGCGTGCTTTGAACCATTGCCGGTGTTTATCGACAATTGAAATCAGTGCGATGGGGGCATTGAAGTAGGCAGACGCCATCTCGACGATTTTTTCAAAGACGTCATCGTAGTCGCTGTCGGGTGGACAAAATTTCGCGACCTCTTTTAGCCGTTCAACTTCATTCGGCGGAATAGGAGCGCCTTCGCCCATGACAATCCTCGGAGTGGCTAAGTTCGTACAACAAAGTATCAGACAGTGCCATCATTATGATGTTATTTTTTCTATGCACCAGATAGCGCAAACGTATGCATCCGGGCGGCCACTCCCGGCAAACCTGTTCCCAGGGCATCGTGGTGCCAGGCATTTCCCCGCGTCTAGTTCACCCGGGGGGCTGCCTTGATGGCCATGTACTCATCCTTGACCGCCTCAAAACCATATTTCTCTTCAAGCCGTTTGACGATGAAGTGCCCCCGCGCCATGTCCTGATAGAAGTGGGTGAACAGCGTATTGATGGTCGCCCCGGTAAAGGCGCCCATCACGGGAACGGCCTGCGCCGCGAACTTGCTGGAAATGGTAAAGCCAAACTGGGTCGCGACCTTATCGATCAGGATCGCCAGCCATTTGCCAGCTTGCCCCGGGGACAAGGTGCTGATGGCCTTGGAACCCTGCTTGGCGGCGATCCCCGCCAGTTCCTTCGACAGTTGTTGCATGGCCTGGGTAGTGAAGCTGCGGGTCATGTAGTAACCCGTCTCCGTCGCATCGTCGGCCTGGCGGTTGCCGCCCATGGCAAACACCTCAATACACGCCTGCTTGGTCGCAAAGTCCCCCAGGTCAAAACCTTCGCTGCGCGCCACATCGGCGACCGCGCGCATCATGATGGTGGTGGAGATCGGCAGTTCGACAAACAGCGCCGCAAAACCGAAGGCCCCACCGATAGCGCCCGAGGTCGCCGCGAAGGCTTTGTGCAGCCGGGTCGAGGCCGGTTTTTTCGGGCTGTTCTCCAGGCTCTTCAGCGCCGCGCCGGCGGAGGAGTGCAGCGCCGCCGCCACGGCGCCGTTGATCCTTTTTGAAACCACCCCCGGCAATGCCTTCACCGCGCTTTCAATCGGTGAGCCGATCATGCCGGACAGCCTCGCTGTCAGGGAGGGTGACTCCAGCAGGCCGACGGCCCGCTTGAGTGCCTGGTAGTCCTCGGCGTTGTCTCTGATGCTCACAGGCGTCTCCATGAAGTTTTCCGGTTCTCATAAAACAAAGACACGCGAGGCGGGCCATCGTGCCGTCACGCTTTGCCCAGTATTGACCTGCGCACGTGCTTCGTTCGCCAGCGGGTCGTTTGGCGGTCAGTCATCTTGAACTCGGCTTTTTTTGTCAGGCTCGCGCGGGCAGCGATGGATTCGCTACTATGTGGTTCACCCGAACCCCGTCCGCCGTACCCGTTGGAGCCTCGAATGCCAAGCCAGAAGGACATCACCGCCGAGAGCGGCGCACCGATGATTCCTGATCAGCGCCGTGAGCTGATACTGCGTCAACTGCGCAAGCACCAAGTGCTGAGTGTTCATCAGTTGATGGAGATGTTCGATTGCTCGCACATGACCGTGCGGCGCGACATTGCGTTGCTGGAGCAGGAAGGCCGGGCGTATTCGGTCACCGGCGGGGTACGCATTGCCAGCCAGCTTCACAGCGAGCCGAGCCATCAGCTCAAGGCCGTGGTGGAGTTGCCGCAGAAACAGGCCATGGCCAGGCTTGCCGCGCGCTTGCTGCGTGCGGACATGACGGTTTACCTGGACGCAGGCACCAGTACGCTGGAGATCGTGCCTTACATCAAGGCACTCGCCGGCATGACCGTGGTGACCAACGACTTCGGCGTGGTACAGGCGCTGATGGACGCCCCGCAGGTGACGGTGATTCACACGGGCGGGCAGTTGGATCACTCCAACCATTCGTGTGTCGGCGGGCTTGCAGTGGCCACCCTGCGCCAGGTGGTCACCGACATCGCCTTTATCTCCACCAGTTCCTGGGACCTGCGACGCGGGATAACCACCCCCTCGGCGTTGAAGGTGGAGGTCAAGCAGGTGGCCATGCAGTCGGCGTCGCAAGTGGTGCTGGTGGCCAGCAGTTCCAAGTACGGCACCTTCAGCATGTACAAGATCGCTGGCCTGGAGCAGTTCGATATCGTCATCAGCGACGCTGCGTTGGCCCCCGCCGCAGCGGACGGCATACGCAAGCAAGGCGTCGAACTGATGTTGCCGTCCGACCTCACGCCTGCCTGACGGGTCTTTTCGGTCTGCTGCGAGCGCTGCGCAGGGCAGGGTAGCGTTGTTTAGCGTGCCTTCCAGTCCCGCAACCATTGCAGGCCGGCCGAGGTGTCGCCCCGCGGTCGGTATTCGCAGCCGATCCAGCCGTCATACCCCAGTTCATCGATCAGCTCAAACAGATAAGGGTAATTCAGCTCCCCGAGGTCCGGTTCATGCCGGTCAGGCACGCCGGCAATCTGGATATGGCCAATGCCACCCATGTCGCGGCGCAGCTTCACGGCCAGGTCGCCCTCGACGATCTGGCAGTGATAGCAGTCGAACTGGACCTTCAGGTTGCGGGCGCCGACCTCCTTGCAGATGGCCTGTGCCTGATCCTGGCGGTTGAGGAAAAACCCCGGCATGTCTCGAGTGTTGATCGGTTCCAGCAGCACTGTAACGCCGGCCTGCGCCGCTTGGGCGGCAGCGTAGGCAAGGTTTTCCAGGTACACGCCATGGTGCTGCGCTCGGTCGCTTTGCGACGGCAGCAAGCCGGCCATCACATGGATGCGGGTATTGCCCAGCACGGCGGCGTACTCCAGCGCCCGGTCGAAGCCGGCGCGAAACTCGTCCTCGCGACCCGGTAAGGTCGCGATGCCGCGCTCGCCCGCCGCCCAGTCACCTGGCGGCGCGTTGAACAGGGCTTGCACCAAGCCGTTGTCGCTCAGGCGTTGCTGAAGTTCCTGCGGACTGTACTCATAGGGAAACAGATACTCCACCGCTTCGAATCCGTCGGCGGCAGCAGCGGCGAAGCGCTCTAGAAACGGACGTTCGGGGTAGAGCATGCTCAGGTTGGCAGCAAAGCGAGGCATGTGAACTCCTTCAGACGAAAGGCCAGATCAACAGGGTGACAAGGAAACCCAGGGTACCCAGGAGGGTGGTGATCACCGTCCAGGTGCGCAGGCCGTCGGCCACATTAAGGCCGGCCAGTTTAGTGAAAATCCAGTAGCCGGCATCGTTGATGTGCGACATCGCCAGCCCGCCACCGCCCATGGCCAGGCACAGCAGGGCCATATGGTTGGGCGTCAGGTTGAGCGTGGCAATCAACGGGCTGATGATACCCGCTGTGGTCACCAGCGCCACGGTGGTCGAACCCTGCACGGCGCGCAGCAGCATGGTCAGCAAAAAGCCCAGCGCCAGCACCGGCAGCCCGGTGGTGCGCAGCAAGTCGGAGACCACCGCACCGATCCCGGTGTCCACCAACACCTTGCCGAACACGCCGCCGGCACCGGCGATCAGGATCACCATGGCCACGCCGGGCAATGCCGAGCCGATCACATCGGACACCTGGGTACGGCTCCAGCCGCGACGGGAGCCCAACAGCCAGGCACACAGCAAGGTGTCGAGCAGCAGTGCCACCAACGGAGCGCCGAGGACCGTCATGATCGCCCGCAACGTCGACTCGATGGGCAGCAGCGACGTCGCCAGGGTGCCCAGCAGAATCAGGATGATGGGCAACAGGATCAGGCTGACGATCAGCCCGAACCCCGGCGCCGGAGCGGGCGGCAGCTTGGCAACGAGACTGCTGGTAGATTCTTCGAGACCCATGTGCGCGATGGCGCCAGCACCCTGTTCGACGTTCTGGGCGTTGCCGTTATGCCAGGCGCGCAGGTCATCGTTGGTCACGTGGGGGCCGTAGACTTCGGCACGGATATCATCGGACATCGGATAGAAGCGGCGGGTCATGCGTCCTGCCACGCGGTAGCCGACGTAGCACAGGAAGGCCGTGAGCGGCAGCCCGAACATCAGCACCCGGCCCAGGTCGGCGCCCAGTTGGCTGGCGGCCGCCACGGCACCTGGATGCGGAGGCAGGAAGGCGTGCACCGTGAGCAGCGCCGCGCACATCGGCAAGGCAAATATCAGCAGTGGTTTGCGCGCACGGCGAGCAACGCCATAGGCCAGCGGCATCAGGATGATCACCCCGACTTCGAAGAATACCGGCACACCGATGATGAAGCCGGCCACCGTCAACGCCAGTGGCGTGCGTCGGTTACCGAAGCGTTCGATCAGGGTTTTCGCCAGCGCCTCGGCGCCACCGGACAACTCGATGATGCGACCGATCATGGCGCCCAGGGCGATGATGATTGCGATATGGCCGAGGGTCTTGCCCATCCCGCCTTCGATGGTGGCGACCAGGTCGGCCGGTTTCACCCCGGCGACCAACGCCACCAGGATGCTCACCAGCATCAGCGCCACAAACGGCTGGAACTTGTACTTGAGGACCAGAAACAGCAGCAGCGCGATCCCAAGGCCGGCGGTTGCCATCAGAATAAGCGGGCTCATAGCATCCACCCTTCGCGCTGAACGTCCGGAAGGTAAGTGCCACTGTAAGGTTCAACACTGCAGTAGGGTTTGATCATGCTGGAATGTCCTGTTGTTTTTATTGTTCAGGCACGCAGTCGCGACAGCGTGGCGGCCTCGTCGCGAAGGCGTGCATCAGGGGCGTTGCGAGTAAAACCGGAGACCTACCACTGGGCGCCGAAGGTCTCCCGCAGTTCGTCCAGTGCGGCCTGGTCCAGTGGCGCCGGGCGCGGGTTGCTCATCAGCCAAAGCCGTGCGGTTTCTTCGAGTTCTTCCAGGGCATAGCTGGCCTTGGACACGGAGCTTTCCCAGACCACCGGCCCCAGTCGTTCGAGCATCACGCCGCGTACGCGGTTGGCCAGTTGCGCCACCTGTTCGGCGACATTGGGGGCGCCAGGGCGTTGATAGTTGATCAACGGGATATGGCCCACCTTCATCACCTGGTACGGCGTCAGCGGCGGCAGGATGTCGTCCTGGCTCCACACCCCGGCTAGGGTCAAGGCCACCAGGTGCGTGGAATGGGTATGCACCACGCCACCGACGCCAGGGTTGCGATCGTAGACCTGGCGATGCAGGGCCAGGGTTTTCGACGGCTTGTCGCCCGACACCCATTTGCCCACCAGATCGACCTTGGCAATGGCCGCAGGATCCAGGCGCCCAAGGCAGGCGTCGGTGGGGGTGATCAGCCAGCCGTCATCGAGCCGGGCGCTGATGTTGCCGGCGCTGCCCACCGTAAACCCGCGCTGGTAGAGGCTGTGCCCAACTGTGCAAATCTCCTCGCGCAGTGCGTTTTCGCGGCTCATTGCGCACCTCCGGCCAATTGCTTCAGGGCCTTGTCGAAAAAGTCCCGGCCGCCGAAGTTGCCGGACTTGAGAGCCAGCGCCAGCGGCTCAACCGTGTTGCTGACGGTGGCCGGCACCCCGGGGTCGATCTGCGCGCCAATCTGCAACAGCTGTACGCCGAGAGCCTTGACTACCGCACCGGAGGTTTCACCGCCTGCGACAACGAAGCGCCGTACGCCGCTGTCGCGAAGGGCCTGGGCGATGGCGCCCAAGGCGTTCTCCACCAGCTCGCCCGCATGCTCGACGCCCAGTTGCTGCTGGACCGCCCTGACTTCGTCCGGGGTGCTGGTGGCGTAGATCAAGACGGTGTGTGGCTGGTTGCGTGCAAAAGCCACGGCGTTTGCCACCACCGGTTCACCGGCCGCCAGGGCCAGTGGGTCGATGCGCAGCGCTGGCCGCCCGGCCTCGATCCAGGCGGCAACCTGGCCATTGGTGGCGATCGACGCGCTGCCGGCCAACACCACGTCGCCGCCTTCCACCATTGGCAGTGAGGCCGGGTCGAAGTCGCGCAGCTTGCCGGCACGGCGGAAGTTTTCCGGAAGCCCCAGGGCCAGGCCCGAACCACCCGTCAACAGTGGCAAGTCGGCGCAGGCGGCGCCGAGGGTATAAAGGTCCTGGTCGGACAGCGCATCGGCAACCGCCATGCCCACACCTTGGGCGCGCAGTTCGGCGATCTTCTCGCGAACCTGCGCAACGCCCTGGGCGATGCTGTCGTAGCGCAGCAGCCCAACCTTGTATGAGGTTTGCGACTGCAACACACGGACCAGGTTGGCATCGGTCATGGGTGTCAGCGGGTGGTGCTGCATGCCCGACTCATTGAGTAACTGGTCTTGCACGAACAAATGGCCACGGAAGATCGTCCGGCCGTTTTCCGGAAACGCCGGGCAGGCGAGGGTGAAGTCACTGCCCAGCGCCTTGAGCAGCGCTTCGCTGACCTGGCCGATATTGCCGGCGGACGTCGAGTCGAACGTGGAGCAGTACTTGAAGAAAATCTGCTCGCAACCCTGTGCGCGCAGCCACTCCAGGGCGGCCAGGGAGTCGGCGATGGCTTCGGCAGCGGGCAGGGTGCGAGATTTCAGGGCAATGACGATGGCGTCTGCGTCCAGCCCGGCCGCGACTTCGTCGCTCGGAATGCCAATGCTCTGCACCGTACGCATTCCGCCGCGCACCAGCATATTGGCGAGGTCGGTGGCTCCGGTGAAATCGTCGGCAATGCAGCCCAGCAAAGGGCGTGCGGCAGGTAGGTTCATGGCGCGGTCCTTATACGGAGTCAGGCTTGGCGGTCGGCAGTTCGATGCCAGGGAAAATCTTGATCACCGCCGAATCGTCCTCACGCCCGAAACCGGCGCTGGAGGCCTGCATGAACATCTGGTGCGCGGTGGCCGACAGCGGCAGCGGAAACTTGCTGGCCCGTGCGGTATCCAGCACCAGGCCCAGGTCCTTGACGAAAATATCCACGGCGGACAACGGCGTGTAATCGGCCTTGAGAATATGCGGCACGCGGTTCTCGAACATCCAGGAATTGCCGGCACTGTGGGTGATCACCTCGTACAAGGCATCGGCGTCGACCCCTTCGCGCAGCCCCAGCGCCATCGCTTCGGCGGAGGCGGCAATGTGCACGCCCGCCAGCAACTGATTAATGATCTTGACCTTGGAGCCCAGGCCATGCACGTCCCCCAGTCGATAGACCTTGCCGGCCATGCCCGCGAGCACCGCATCCGCCTTGGCATAGGCTTCGGACGGGCCGGAAGTCATCATGGTCATTTCGCCGGCCGCGGCCTTGGCGGCGCCGCCGGAGATCGGCGCGTCCAGGTACAACAACCCGGCTTCTGCCAGGCGCTGGCCCAGCTCCACCGCATAGGTCGGCGCCACCGTGGCACAGCCAATCACCAGGCTTCCCGGGCGCAATGCGGCGGCCGCCGAGTGCTCACCAAACAGGACGGTCTCGGTCTGTTCGGCATTCACCACCACGGTGATGATCACATCGCATTCACCCGCCATCTGTGCCGGTGAGCTGCAGGCTACGCCGCCTTCGCTGGCGAACTGTTGTGTGACGGCTTCACGCACGTCACAGGCATGCACATTGAAACCGTTGCGCAGCAACGAGCGGGCAATGCCCAGGCCCATCGCGCCAAGTCCAATAACGCCTACGTTCTTATTATTCATGGGGGTTCCTGTTTTGTGGTCAGGGGGTGATACGTGTTGGGCTGATAATCCACCAGTGATCAGATTATGTGAAGTAATTTTTTCAAATAACATATTTTAACATTGGCGGTGTGAGCGTCGCGCAGGCTCGGGTGGCACCCGGCAAAGCGCACTAAATTGACGTCAAATAAAAAGGCTGCCGGGCTGTGTTTAGTTCCGTACCGGACAGCCGATAGCGCCTTTAGAGTCCATTGCTCTGAAGGGGTACGTCATGTTCAATAAAACGTTGAGAACAGAACTGGCGGCCAGGACGGCCGATGTTGCAGGGTACAAAGGATTGGTGGCTGCGCTTGAGCGCTCGATGGCCGTGGTCGAGTTCGACTTGAACGGCAAGGTGCTTCGCGCCAACGATAACTTCTTGCAGGCGTTGGGATACCGCCCGGATGAATTGAGTGCAACGTCACATCGGGACTTTTGCTTGCCTGCATTGACGAACAGCGCGGCGTACGGCGAATTCTGGGCCGCGCTTCGGGCCGGCAAATTCGTTTCCGGCACCTTTCAGAGGGTCAATAAAGACGGGCAGACGGTCTGGCTGGAGGCCAGTTATAACCCGGTGCTGGACGAACGTGGCCAGGTGTTGAAGGTCGTCAAGTATGCGCTTGTCGTCACCGACAAAGTGGCCCAGGAGGCCGCCACCCGCAGCAAGCTCGTGGCGCTGGACCGGGCCATGGCGGTGATCGAGTTCGACCTGAGCGGCAATGTGCTGGTCGCCAACGAAAACTTTCTGAATGTCATGGGTTATGGGCTGGCGGAACTCAAGGGTAAGCATCACCGCCTGTTTTGCGAACCCGGCCTGGTTAACAGCAATGAGTACACCGACTTCTGGCGTCGCCTGAATGCGGGCGAGTTTTTCAGCGGGCAATTTAAACGCCTGGGCAAGCACGGCCGCGTCGTGTGGCTGGAGGCAAGCTATAACCCGGTGTATGACGCCGACGGCAAGTTGACCAAGATCGTCAAGTTCGCCAGTGACATCACCGAGCGGGTCGAGAAATTCGAGGCCGACTCCCGCGGCGCTTCAAGGGCTTACCATATTTCTGCCGAGACCGAGAAGTTTGCCGAGCAGGGCACCCAGGTCATTCAAGAGACCGCCAGTGAGATGCGCCGCATTGCCGAAAACATCGGGGCGTCTGCGCGACTGGTGGGGCAACTGGGCGATCGCTCCGAGCAGATCACCGCGATCGTCAATACCATTCGCGGGATTGCCGACCAGACCAACCTGCTGGCGCTCAATGCCGCCATCGAGGCCGCCCGGGCAGGGGATCAAGGGCGAGGGTTTGCCGTGGTCGCCGACGAGGTGAGGCAGCTGGCGGGGCGCACCAGCCGCTCCACGGCGGAAATCGCCGAGATGATCAGCAAGATTCTCGCCGAGACACGGGACGCGGTTGTCAGCATGAATGCCACCCAGGAAGGTGCGCAGCGCGGCGTTACGCTGGCCGATCAAGCCGGTTCGGTGATTTTGCAGATTCGCAACGGCACCAGCGACGCGGTCGAGGCGGTGAGCATGTTCGCTTCCAAGCTCGATGAATCCGAAGTGATTCCAAAGACCGCCATCAGCTGGGTGGGGTAGAGCCTCAAGCTGCGCCTTGCTCTTGACGTCGAACAGGGAATAGAAAAAGCGCCACTCATTGAGTGGCGCTTTTTTTTGCCCGCGCTGTAAGCGGTTCAGGCATTACCCTCAGCGAAATACCTAGAACTTAAAGCGCCCCACCAGGCCCTTGAGCTGACCGGAAATATCCGTCAACCGTCCGGACCCGGTCTGTGCCGAATGCGCAAAGCCTTCCACCAACTGCGCGTCGGCATGGATCTGCGCGATGTGCCGGTTGATCTCTTCGGCCACCTGGTGCTGCTCCTCGGCGGCGGTGGCGATCTGGGTGTTCTGGTCGCGAATCGAGTCGACCGAGCCGCGGATCTTGTCGAAGCTGTCGCGAGCCTGCTGGATGCGTTCCACGCTGGTGTGGGACACCAGCAGGCTGCCCTGCATCTGTTGGGTGACTTCCTGAGTGCGGCGGGCGAGGTTGCCCAGCAGGCTGTCGATTTCGCCGGTGGAGTCGGCGGTGCGTCGGGCCAGCGCACGCACCTCGTCGGCGACCACAGCGAACCCGCGGCCCTGGTCACCGGCACGTGCGGCTTCGATGGCGGCGTTAAGCGCCAGCAGGTTGGTCTGTTCGGCAATCGAGCGGATGGTGTCGAGGATCGTGTTGATGTTTTTGCTGTCCTGCTCCAGTTGTTGCATCGTCTGGGTGGAGCGCTGCAGGTCTTCGCTGAGCTTGAGCACGCTGCCAGTGGCTTCGCCGATATGCTGCTGGCCGTCGTGTACATCGCGGTAGCCTTCGTCGGCACTCGATGCGGCGGCGCTGCAGGAGCGGGCGACTTCGTTGGCGGTCGCCACCATTTCGTTGAAGGCGGTGCTGACCAGCTCCACGGCCTCACGTTGGCGGCCTGCCGCCTGGTTCATGTTGTGGGCCACATCGCGGGTGTCGGCGGCGGCGGCTTGCAGGTCGGAAGAGGCATTGCCGATGCGCTGCACCAACTGGGCGATCATGCTCAGGAACTGGTTGAACCAGCCCGCCAGGCTGGCGGTTTCGTCCTTGCCCTGCACTTTGAGTTGGCGGGTGAGGTCGCCTTCACCTTCGGCAATCTCTTGCAGGCCGTCGGCCACCCCGCGAATCGGGCGCACGATCACGCTGGCAAAGCTGGCGCCGACAATCGCGAACACCACGGCCAGTGCGGCGGCGATGGCGGCGATCAGCCAAGTCAGGCGAGTGGCGCCGGCCATCACTTCGTCGCGCTTGATCAGGCCGATAAAACGCCAGCCCAGGTCTTTGGAACTGACCACGTTGGCCATGTAGGTCACACCCTCGATGTCGACCTGGGTCACGCCGTCGCCACGCTTGGCCAGCTCGGCATAATTAGCGCCCAGGTCGGCCATCGGTTTGAAGTTGTGCTTGGCGTCGCTGGGGTCTACCAGCACGTTGCCGTTGGCTTCCACCAGCATCAGGTAGCCGCTGTCGCCGAGCTTGATGTTGCGCACCAGTTCGGTGAGTTGCTTGAGCGACACGTCCAGGCCGACGACGCCAAGGATCTTGCCCGTATCGTCGGTGACGGTGTGCACGGTGCCGATCAGCGACACATCGTCTGGTGCCCAATAGTACGCGCCGGTACGCACGGTCTTGCCTGGCGCGGCGATGGCCGCCTGGTACCAGGGGCGCACGCGCGGGTCGTAGTTGTTCAGTTTGGTGTCGTCAGGCCAACTGGCGTAACCGCCGTCGCTCAGTCCCAGGGACAGGTAGGCGGTGCTGGGATGGCTTTTGGCGAACTGGTCGAAAATCCCCAGAAGGTCCTTGTTGGTCGTAGTCAGCGGGATTTGCGCGGCGTCGGCGCCGGCATAACTCTTGAGGTCCCTGGCCGCGACAACGCGCGGGTCTTTGGCCACGTATTCGACGTTCTGGCTGATGCCGTCGAAAAACTGCTTCATGCCGTTGTCGATCTGACGGATCTCGCGGCCGCTGCTGTCGAGGAAATTGGCCATGGCCCCCTCGCGCACATTCAGCACCACCAAAATGGCCACCAGGATGACCGGCAGGCACGCGATGGCCGCAAAGGCCCAGGTCAGCTTCTGCTTGATATTCATGACTTCACCTGCGGGTATTTATAGTTTTGGCAAGGAGAAAACAGTTGCGTCGAACGTCGCATGTGTTGTTTTGAAGGCGGGTGTGGCCATGCGTACCCTCTGTGTATCGACTGCGGGGGCGCTCACTTGAGGGCGAACGCACAGTTTACCGGTGGGGGCTGGTGGTCTCATTCCTCGAACACAGCGCCATCAAACGCCGCTGCTAAACGTGATGTATAAGTTTCTCAAACGTCATCAACCATCTTTTTCCGGCGTGATACGCTAGCCTCACTTTTGAATTGGCACTGGTCGTTCCCGCGTATACGGCGACAGTGAGGAGTGAACATGTCGAAAATTTCCCACCATGATCTGCGGCGCTCGTTTCGCGAGCTGCTGGCCTCCCAGCACTGCTTTCACACCGCCTCGGTGTTCGACCCGATGTCTGCCAGGATCGCTGCAGACCTGGGCTTCGAAGTCGGCATCCTGGGTGGCTCGGTGGCGTCGCTGCAGGTTCTGGCTGCGCCGGACTTTGCGCTGATTACCCTGAGTGAGTTCGTCGAGCAGGCCACCCGCATCGGCCGGGTGGCGCAGCTTCCGGTGATCGCCGACGCCGACCACGGCTACGGTAATGCCCTCAACGTGATGCGCACCGTCCAGGAACTGGAGCGTGCGGGCGTTTCAGCGCTGACCATTGAAGATACCTTGCTGCCCGCGCAGTTCGGGCGCAAATCCACCGACCTCATCAGCACGGAAGAGGGCGTGGGCAAGGTCAAGGCAGCCCTGGAAGCGCGGGTCGATCCGCAGCTTTCGATCATCGCGCGGACCAACGCCGCCGTGCTGCCAGTGGAAGACGTCATCCATCGCACCAAGGCATATCAAGAAGCCGGCGCAGATGGCATCTGCATGGTGGGCATCCGTGACTTCGACCACCTTGAGCAGATCGCCGAAGGCCTGACGGTTCCGCTGATGCTGGTGACCTACGCCAACCCGAACCTCAATGACAACGAACGCCTGGCCAAGCTGGGTGTGCGGATTGTGGTTGCCGGCCACGGCGCCTACTTCGCCTCGATCAAGGCTACCTACGACAGTCTTCGTGAACAGCGCAACCTCACGCGCAGCACATCGAACCTGACCGCCAGCGAACTGACCCACACCTACACGTTCCCCGACACCTACGTGAACTGGGCCAAAGAGTTCATGGATGTCCAAGAGTGACAGTGGCGGCCTGACCAATGGTGTTGGCGCGGTGGTGATTCACCGCGCCCGGGCGTCACCGTCCTTGTCTAAGCTAATTCCATAAAATTATTTATTTTATTTTTTATAGAACAATATCCTCTAACTGAGTTGACCCTTGGTGCGCCGGGACTGGCGCTGCTCAAGCCTTATCCGCTCAGGAATCTATAAAAATGAAAACGCTGAAACTGGCCCGGAATCTCATTTCGGCCGTGGGCCTCGCTGTCCTTTCCCTAAGCGCTCACTCCGCCGACCTTACCATCGGCTACATCAACGGCATCGACCCCCTCAAACGCGCCATCGCCGACGGCGAATATGAAAAAGGCATCGGCCAGAAAATCGATTGGCGAAAGTTCGACGCCGGCCCGGCCGTCCTTGCCGCCATGGCTTCAGGCGATGTGCAGATCGGCAACCTGGGTTCCAGCCCGCTTGCCGCGGCGGCGTCGCGAAACATGCCGCTGGTGGCGTTCATTGTCAGCGCGCAGATTCGCAGCTCCGAGGCGCTGGTGGTACGCGATGGCAGCGGGATCAGAATCCCTGAAGACCTGATCGGCAAAACCATCGCCGTGCCGTTTGTGTCGACCTCCCATTACAGCCTGCTGGGCGCGCTGAAGCATTGGAACCTGGACCCGCGCAAGGTCAACATCGTCAACCTCACCCCGGCGCAAATCACCGCCGCCTGGAGCCGTGGCGATATCGACGGGGCGTTTACCTGGTCGCCTGCCCTGGGTGAAATTCGCAAGACCGGCAAGATTCTGACCGATGCTGCCGAGGTTTCGAATTGGGGAGCACCGACCTTTGAAGTATGGGTGGCACGCAAGGACTTCGCAGAAAATAACCCGAAAGTGGTAGCCGATTTTGCCAAGGTCAGCCTGGCAGCGATTGCCGATTACGCTGCGCATAAAAAGGACTGGACCGCTGATTCCGCACCTGTAAAAAGCATCGCCCGACTCACAGGCGCCAACGCTGCGGATATTCCCGAGCTGCTCGAAGGCTCATCGTTCCCGAGCGCCGCCGAACAAAAAAGCGCCCAATACCTCGCCGGCGGCACCGCCAGGGAAATCGGCAAAACCGCCGAATTTCTGAAAGAGCAGGGGAAAATCGAAAAAGTCCTGCCTGACTACTCCGCCTTTGTCAGCGACAAGTTTGTCGGAGAGTAACCATGGGCCTTACGCTTCGTCCTCTCGGCCCAGCCATCGGCGCCGAGGTCGAGGGGCTGGACATGTCCCGGCCTCTGAGCGATCAGCAGCAGCACTGGGTGGAGCAAGCGCTGCTGCAGCACCAGGTGCTGTTCTTCCGTAATCAGGCAATTACACCTGCCGAACACGTGGCGTTTGCCGCGTGTTTCGGAGATTTGCACCGGCATCCGATCTATCCCCATGTGGACCAGCACCCTGAGTTGCTGCTGATCGACACCGCGGTGACCGACGTACGCGACAACGCCATCTGGCACACCGACGTGACGTTTCTCGCCGCGCCGGCAATGGGCTCCGTGCTGGCGGCCAGGCAGGTGCCGGCTTTCGGTGGCGATACATTGTGGGCCAACGGCGTGGCCGCGTTCGAGGCGTTATCGGCCCCCATCCGGCGCCTGCTCGACGGCCTGACCGCTACCCACGAATTGATCAAGTCCTTTCCCACCGAGCGCTTCGGCAGCACGCCCGAAGCACTGGAGCGCTATGAAAAAGCCAGGAAGGATCATCCGCCGCTGTCACACCCGGTGGTCAGGACGCATCCCGCCACGGGCCATAAGGCGCTGTTCGTGAATGAAGGCTTTACCACGCGAATCAATGAGCTGGAGGCGGCGGAAAGTGATGCGCTGCTGCGGCTGTTGTTCAGCCACGTGAGCCGCCCGGAATTCACCGTGCGTTGGCGATGGAAGGCGAATGATGTAGCGTTCTGGGATAACCGCATTACCCAGCATTACGCGATTGATGATTACCGTCCCAATAGACGGGTCATGCATCGCGCGACGATTTTGGGGGATGTGCCTTTTTGATGGAGAATCAGGCGATGGACCTGCCTTTGGTGATCAACCCGGACGACTATCTGGAAACCGAGTTCGGCCGGGAGTACACGCCTGAGCGCAATCGACAGGCATGGCAGCTCGCGTATGCACGCTTGAAGGAAGTACTGTCACAAGCGGTCGAGGGCTCTCATGTCTACGTGGTCATGGGCGTGCAGGGCGCTGGCAAGTCTCGCTGGGTGGCGGAAAACCTTGACCGATTGGGTCGCGGGGCGATCGTCTTCGATGCTGCCCTGCCGGCGCGGCGTCATCGGGAGGAGCTGCTTTCCATCGCGAGGGAATATGCAATCCCGGTGATCGGCATTCTGGTGAGTGCACCGCTGGCGTTGGCGCTGTCGCGAAATGCCCAACGCAATGCTGACAAAAGAGTGCCAGAGGACGCGCTGAAAAGCGTGTTCAGCATGCTTGAGCCACCCAGTGAAGATGAAGGATTTGTGTGGGTACAGACCATTGAACAACAGGCGCCGCTGCCCACAACCCTGCAAACTGCCCGGATGACCCTGGTTGCGCCTGATGTGGCGCTCGCAGAAGAACTCGCCGATGCCTTGAACGCCAGCTACGCACTGCACCGCCAGTTTCTCGAGTGGAGCAAGCCGCACTGGACGCTGGAGGACACGCAGGAAAGCCTCCAGCGCGCGATAAAAGACTTCGATGCACCTGCCGGGGAGAAAAGGTACTTTCTGTTATCTCGTGATGAGCCCCAGGCATTGGTGGGCTGTATCGGCCTGCTGCCGCTTGCCGATGAGGTTCACAGCTTCGAAATCGGCTATTGGGGTAATCAGGCTCACACCGGTCTTGGGCTGATGAGGGAGGCATTGACTGTTCTGGTTTCACAGTTGAGCGGGCACACACTACGCCTGACCACCTCTTCGGCGAACTTATCCAGCCAACGACTGGCTGAGGCAGCGGGGTTTGAATGGGTGGAAACCCTTCAAGGCGCGCGGCGCTGCGAGTACTTCGGGGTACGCGATACACTGGTTTACCGTCGGGTCGCACGCTGACCCTAGAGGTACTCACACTCCGCCCGTAGCAGCGATAGCTGAACCAAGTCCTGATGAGCCCCGTTCCAGTAACCCGCCTGCCTCAGCGTTCCTTCACGCACGAACCCGGCTTTTTCAAGCAGGTTCAGTGAGCGGGCATTGTCGGGATGAACCAGCGCCTCGATCCTGTTGAGTTCCATGTGCTGGAACGCCCATCGAACGGCGGCGTAAACCGCCTCCTTCATCAGCCCGCGGCCTTGTGCCGATTGCGCCATCTCAAAGCTGATCGCACAGCTTCGCCACCCACGATTCCATTTAAAGAAACCACAGGTGCCGATCAGCTCTGCCGTGGCGGTGTCCTCAATCCCCCAGCGAATGCCTGGGTTGGGCGACGTACGCCAACTGGCAAATACCTCAATCAATTGCTCCGCTTGGAGAGGCTCGGTCAGCGGATCGGTGCCGAACCACTTCATTGCCTCTGCGTCGCCATGAATCGCAAACAACGCCGCCGCGTCCTGCTGTCTCAGCTCCCTGAGGGTCAGGCGTTCGGTTTTGACGATGGGGAATTCGGACACTGGCGGCGTCACCTTTAAGAAAAACGATTCTCTAAGGTGTGTCTTACACGGCAAAAAATCAATCAAGTGGGCCCATGATCGCTGCCACGCAGCGTGTGGGGAGTGAAAGCA
>NZ_JAXCIS010000202.1:0-147660 GCF_034044025.1 Pseudomonas sp. SED1 | reverse complement strand
TGTGCGATGTAGCTTATTTCTTCAGCAGGGCTGAACACGCGGCTTTGAAGGCCTCATGCTGATACTTGTTCAGCGTCGCCGGCAGTTCAAAGTCGTGTTTCTTGTTCTGCGCATTGATGGTCTGCGGCGACAGCAGCGTCACCTCAACACCCTCCAGCAGCTGAAACACCCCTTCAATCTTGAACGTGGTCGGGCCACCGGCGAATTCGCCTTTCTTGCTGCGTTTCTTGATCGCGATCCGCGTGATTGCATTTTCCCGGACAAACGCACTCACCTGGGCGGCGAAGGCTTTGACGTTGGCCGCCTCATCATCGTCTTCAAGGGCGATTTTCTTGGTGGCCAGGGCTACATGGCTCAATGCCTGACCGTCCAGCGAGGCGACAGCAATAATGGCTTCACTGCCTTTGATTTCGATGCCGCAGATAGTCATGGGGTCGCCTTGGAAAAGTGGAGAAGGCGCGAATGGTATCAGGCCCGACGCGATTGGCGCGCTCCGGCCATCAGGCTCAAGCACGCTGCTGCCAGGGCCAATGCCGTCAACAATGCGCCCACCAGCGGCGTGATTTCCAGGCTGCCCTTGGCGATTACCACGCCACCCAGTGCGGCGCCCAAAGCCACGCCCAGGTGCATCGCCGAGGTATTGATTCCCACATTGGCCTCACCGGATTCGGGTGCGGTATGCAGCAGGTAGTTCTGCACCACTGGCGAGATGGTCCAGCTCAACGCCATCCACAACGCGTACAGCGCCAGGAAACTCGCCAGTGAACCGGTGGCCCATGGCAGCAACGCCATGACCAGGCTGAACAGCGACGGGATCAGCACCAGCGCGCGTTTGAACCCCAATCGGTCCGACAGCCAGCCGCCGCAATAACCACCGCTGATGGCGGCAATGCCGAAGAACACATAGAGATAGCTCAAGGACACGCCATGGATGCCCATGGTCTGTTGCACATAAGGCGCGAGGTAAGCGAACAGCACGAAATGCCCGGTCAGCAGCAATACCGACACCAGTTGCGCCAAAAGCAGCTTGGGAATCGCCAGTTGCCGACAGTACTCGCGCATTGAGGTGGGCGGGCGGCTGGCGAACGTCGGCAGGCTCAGGCGCAACAGTGCGGCAATCACCAACGCCAGGAGGGCCAGCAACAGGAACGGCGCACGCCAGCTCAGCGACTCGCTAACGGCGATACCCAGCGGAATCCCAAGCACCAGCGAACCGCTGATGCCCATGAACACAATGCCGATCGCCCGCCCACGCAAGCGTGCGTCCACCAGCGACGCCGACAGTGTCGATGCCAGCACCACCACCAACGCACAACTGGCCGCGCTGATGATGCGACAGACCAGCAGCATCCAGTAATTCACCGCCAGCCCGGAGCCCAGGTTGCCCACTGCAAAGGTCAGCAAAGCTGCGATCAGGAGGGTGCGTCGCTCCATACGCGAAGTCAGCGACAGCAACGGTGCGGCACACAGCGCAAAAGTCAGGGAAAACACCGCCGTCAGCTGCCCGGCTGCGCTCAGGGTGACGCCCAGTTCGCGGGACAACAGCGGCAGAATCCCGCCTATCAGGTTTTCGTCGATACCGGCGACGAAGGCGGCGAGGGCGAGGAGGTAGATGCGTGGGTTCATGGGGCGCCGCACAAGAGAAATGGACGGCGATCATGGCGAACGATTCGGTTGACTGGCAAGTCAACAATCACGGGTTTCGTGGAATTGCCTACGGATTACTCCTGCCCAATCGACTCCAAAAACTCCGACCGTTCATCACTCATCCGCGCCAAACAATCATTCTGCTGGATCGCATATTCCTTGCTTCCCGCCACTGCCGGGAAGGTATCCACGGCGCAATCCGCATCCCGTAACTTTTCCCACTTCTGCTGGGCATCCTTCAGACGAGCGGTAATGTCTGCCAGCTGCGTCTTGTTGCTGCCATAGGTCGAACCCATGCGTTCCAGCAGCCCTTGGTAGTTATCCTTGAGCAGTTGCTCGGCGGTGGTTTTGTTGTAGGTGGCGCATTCCAGGGTTTGCTTGTCGTTCTCGATGCCATCGCAAGGCGTGCTATCGGTGTCTTCAGCTGCGTGTACGCCGGTTGCGATGAGTGCCAAAGCCAGGAAAATCGATTTCATTGCGCCGTCTCATATCAGTTGATGAGCAAATTCTGGCTTAAGCGTAAGACAAAGAACAGACACCCGTCAGAGATGTCATGTTGGCCTTTGTCGCGGATTGACGCTTTCGGCAATTCCCTTGTCGTTTTTGCACCCGGCTCCTTCTGCCCCGGGGCATATGCTGGCCCCAAAGCGCCGGCAGACGATTCGGCGCATGAATCGCCAATAAGGGGACGCCTGATGAGCCCAGCCGAATTGCACGCCGACAGCATCGTTATCGACGGGCTGATCATTGCCAAGTGGAACCGCGACCTGTTCGAAGACATGCGCAAGGGTGGCCTCACTGCTGCCAACTGCACGGTGTCGGTATGGGAAGGGTTCCAGGCCACCATTAACAACATCGTGGCCAGCCAGACCCTGATTCGCGAAAACAGCGACCTGGTGATCCCGGTGAAAACCACCGCCGATATCCGTCGTGCCAAGGAGCAGGGCAAGACCGGCATCATCTTCGGCTTCCAGAACGCCCACGCATTTGAAGACCAGCTCGGCTACGTCGAGATCTTCAAGCAGCTCGGCGTTGGCGTGGTGCAGATGTGCTACAACACCCAGAACCTGGTGGGCACCGGCTGCTATGAGCGTGACGGCGGCCTGTCGGGCTTCGGTCGCGAGATCGTCGCCGAGATGAACCGCGTCGGCATCATGTGTGACCTGTCCCACGTCGGCTCCAAAACCTCCGAAGAAGTCATCCTCGAATCGAAAAAGCCGGTGTGCTACTCCCACTGCCTGCCGTCGGGCCTGAAAGAGCACCCGCGCAACAAATCCGATGAAGAGCTGAAGTTCATCGCCGACCACGGCGGCTTTGTCGGCGTGACCATGTTTGCGCCGTTCCTCGCCAAGGGCATCGATTCGACCATCGACGACTACGCCGAAGCCATCGAATACACCATGAACATCGTGGGCGAAGACGCCATCGGCATCGGCACCGACTTCACCCAGGGCCATGGCCAGGATTTCTTCGAAATGCTGACCCACGACAAAGGCTACGCCCGCCGCCTGACCAGCTTCGGCAAGATCATCAACCCGCTGGGCATCCGCACCGTGGGCGAGTTCCCCAACCTCACCGAGACCCTGCTCAAGCGCGGCCATCCCGAGCGTGTGGTGCGCAAGATCATGGGCGAGAACTGGGTCAACGTCTTGAAGGACGTTTGGGGCGAATAAGCCACCTCTCACGCATCTTTTCCCCCGACCTTTCGCGTCGGGGGCTTACCAAAGAATTTTCCGGAGTTAAGTTTCCATGGCCAAGATCGCCCCTCAATTGCCTATCGAAGTCGACAGCGAAACCGGTGTCTGGACCTCCGACGCCCTGCCGATGCTCTACGTGCCACGCCATTTCTTCGTCAATAACCACATGGGTATCGAAGAAGTCCTGGGCGCCGACGCCTACGCCGAGATCCTCTACAAAGCCGGCTACAAATCCGCCTGGCACTGGTGTGAAAAAGAAGCCGAATGCCACGGCCTGGAAGGCGTCGCGGTGTTCGAGCACTACATGAAGCGCCTGTCGCAGCGTGGCTGGGGCCTGTTCAAGATCCAGGACATCGATCTCGACAAAGGCACGGCCAGCGTCAAGCTCGAACACTCGGCATTCGTCTACGTGTACGGCAAGGTCGGGCGCAAGGTCGACTACATGTTCACTGGCTGGTTTGCCGGTGCGATGGACCAGATCCTCGAAGCCCGCGGCAGCAAGATCCGCACCGTTGCGCAGCAGGTCTACGGTGGCTCCGAAGAGGGCCACGACGACGGCCTGTTCACCGTCAAGCCGTTGTAAGTCGAGGACCCTGCCATGGCTTTCGAAGCAATGTTTGCGCCGATCCAGATCGGCAAACTGACCATCCGCAATCGCGTGCTCAGTACCGCCCACGCCGAGGTGTATGCCACCGACGGCGGCATGACCACCGACCGCTATGTGAAGTATTACGAAGAGAAAGCCAAGGGCGGGATCGGCCTGGCGATCTGCGGCGGTTCTTCCAGTGTGGCCATCGACAGCCCGCAAGGCTGGTGGAAGTCGGTGAACCTGGCGGATGACCGGATCATTCCGCACTTCCAGAACCTGGCCGATGCCATGCACAAGCATGGCGCCAAGATCATGATCCAGATTACCCACATGGGCCGTCGCTCACGCTGGGACGGCGAGCATTGGCCGACCCTGTTGTCGCCGTCGGGCATCCGCGAGCCGGTGCACCGCGCCACCTGCAAAACCATCGAGCCGGAAGAAATCTGGCGGGTGATCGGCAACTACGCAACCGCTGCGGCACGCGCCAAGGCCGGTGGTTTGGATGGCGTGGAACTGTCGGCGGTGCACCAGCACATGATCGACCAGTTCTGGAGCCCGCGGGTCAACAAGCGTACCGACGAATGGGGCGGTAGCTTTGAAAACCGCATGCGTTTTGGCCTTGAGGTATTGAAGGCTGTACGCAAGGAAGTCGGCCCGGATTTCTGCGTCGGCATCCGTTTGTGCGGCGACGAATTCCACCCGGACGGCTTGTCCCACGAGGACATGAAACAGATCGCCAAGTACTACGACGACACCGGCATGCTGGACTTTATCGGTGTGGTCGGCTCGGGTTGCGATACCCACAACACCCTGGCCAACGTTATCCCGAACATGAGTTATCCACCGGAGCCCTTCCTGCACCTGGCGGCCGGCATCAAGGAAGTGGTCAAGGCCCCGGTGCTGCACGCGCAGAACATCAAGGACCCGAACCAGGCCACCCGCATCCTGGAAGGCGGCTACGTGGACATGGTCGGCATGACCCGTGCCCACATCGCCGACCCGCACCTGATCGCCAAGATCAAGATGGGCCAGATCGACCAGATCAAACAGTGCGTGGGCGCCAACTATTGCATCGACCGCCAGTACCAAGGGCTGGACGTGCTGTGCATCCAGAACGCCGCCACTTCCCGTGAATACATGGGCGTGCCGCACATCATCGAGAAATCCACCGGGCCGAAACGCAAAGTCGTGGTGGTGGGGGCCGGCCCTGCCGGGATGGAAGCTGCGCGGGTTGCTGCTGAGCGCGGCCACGACGTGACGCTGTTCGAGAAGAAAGAATTCATCGGCGGGCAAATCACCACCGCCTCCAAAGCGCCGCAGCGCGACCAGATTGCGGGGATCACCCGCTGGTTCCAGCTGGAACTGGCACGCCTGAACGTCGACTTGCGCCTGGGCGTGGCGGCAGACGCGGCAACCATCCTGGACCTGCGCCCGGATGTGGTGGTGCTGGCGGTGGGCGGTCATCCGTTCCTGGAGCAGAACGAACACTGGGGCGCGGCTGAAGGCCTGGTGGTCAGCAGCTGGGACGTGCTCGATGGCAAGGTCGCGCCGGGCAAGAACGTGCTGGTGTACGACACCATCTGCGAGTTCACCGGCATGTCGGTGGCGGACTTCCTGGCAGACAAGGGCAGCCAAGTCGAGATCGTCACCGACGACATCAAGCCGGGCGTGGCCGTCGGCGGTACGTCGTTCCCGACGTACTACCGCAGCATGTACCCGAAGGAAGTGATCATGACCGGCGACATGATGCTGGAAAAGGTCTACCGCGAAGGCGACAAGCTGGTGGCGGTGCTGGAGAACGAATACACCGGGGCCAAAGAGGAGCGGGTGGTCGATCAAGTGGTGGTCGAGAACGGCGTGCGTCCGGATGAAGAGATCTACTACGGGCTCAAGGCAGGTTCGCGCAACAAGGGCCAGATGGACATCGAAGCCTTGTTCGCGATCAAGCCGCAGCCGTGCCTGAGCGAGCCGGGTGAGGGGTACTTGCTGTTCCGCATCGGTGACTGTGTGGCCCAGCGTAATACCCACGCTGCCATCTACGACGCCCTGCGCTTGTGCAAGGATTTCTGACCCAACACCGAACCAATGTGGACTCGGTCAAAAATGTGGGAGCGGGCTTGCTCGCGAAAGCGATGTGTCAGTCGATGCATCCGGTGGCTGATTCACCGCCTTCGCGAGCAAGCCCGCTCCCACATTAGACCTGTGTGGTCTGTGGGAGCTTCACCATGTTGAACACCTTGCTTCCTGTTCTTTTGTTCGCCGCCCTGGGCCTTGCCGTCCTCGGCGCCCTGCGCCGGGTGAACATGTGGCGCCGCGGCCGCTCCTCCAAAGTCGACCTGATCGGCGGCCTGCTGGCCATGCCCAAGCGCTACATGGTCGACCTGCACCACGTAGTCGCCCGCGACAAATACATCGCCAACACCCACGTCGCCACCGCCCTGGGTTTTGTGCTCTCGGCGTTGCTGGCGATTCTGGTACACGGTTTCGGGCTGCATAACCGCGTCCTCGGTTACGCCTTGCTGCTGGCTTCGGTGCTGATGTTTGTCGGCGCCACCTTTGTCTACCTGCGTCGTCGTAACCCGCCTGCGCGCCTGTCAAAAGGCCCGTGGATGCGCCTGCCGAAAAGCCTGATGGCGTTCTCGGTGAGCTTCTTCCTGGTGACCCTGCCGGTGGCCGGGATTCTGCCGGCGGACTTCGGCGGCTGGCTGCTCGCCGCCTTGTTGAGCCTGGGTGTGTTGTGGGGCGTGTCCGAAATGTTCTTCGGGATGACTTGGGGCGGCCCGATGAAACACGCCTTCGCCGGTGCCTTGCACCTGGCCTGGCACCGCCGCGCCGAGCGTTTCGGCGGCGGCCGTTCCACCGGCCTGAAGCCCCTGGATCTCACAGATAAAACCGCGCCCCTGGGTGTGGAAAAACCGGTGGATTTCACCTGGAACCAGTTGCTCGGTTTCGACGCCTGCGTGCAGTGCGGCAAGTGCGAAGCTGCGTGCCCGGCGTTCGCCGCTGGCCAGCCGTTGAACCCGAAAAAACTGATTCAAGACATGGTGGTCGGCCTGGCCGGTGGCACCGACGCCAAGTTCGCCGGCAGCCCTTACCCTGGCAAAACCATCGGCGAACACGGTGGCAATCCGCATCAGCCGATCGTCAACGGTCTGGTGGATGCTGAAACCCTGTGGTCGTGCACCACCTGCCGCGCTTGCGTGGAAGAGTGTCCGATGATGATCGAGCACGTGGACGCCATCGTCGACATGCGCCGCCACCTCACCCTGGAAAAAGGCGCGACCCCGAACAAAGGCGCCGAAGTCCTGGAAAACCTGATCGCCACCGACAACCCGGGCGGCTTTGCACCGGGCGGGAGGATGAACTGGGCGGCGGATTTGAACCTGCCCTTGCTCAGCGACAAGAAAACCGTCGACGTGCTCTTTTGGGTTGGCGACGGCGCGTTCGACATGCGCAACCAGCGCACCCTGCGCTCGTTCGTCAAAGTCCTGAAAGCGGCCAAGGTCGACTTCGCCGTATTGGGCCTTGAAGAGCGCGACAGCGGCGACGTGGCCCGGCGCCTGGGCGATGAAGCCACCTTCCAGCTGCTGGCCGCGCGCAATATCCAGACCCTGGCCAAGTACAGCTTCAAGCGCATCGTCACCTGCGATCCTCACAGTTTTCACGTGCTGAAAAACGAATACGGCGCCTTCGACGGCAACTACCTGGTGCAGCACCACAGCACCTACATGGCCGAGTTGATCGACGCTGGCGCCCTGAACCTGGGCCAGCACAAAGGCAGCAGCGTGACTTATCACGACCCGTGCTACCTGGGCCGCTATAACGGCGAGTACGAAGCTCCGCGCCAAGTACTGCGGGCGCTGGGGATTGAGGTCAAGGAAATGCAACGTTCCGGTTTCCGTTCCCGCTGCTGCGGCGGCGGTGGCGGGGCGCCGATCACCGACATTCCCGGCAAGCAGCGGATTCCCGACATGCGCATGGAAGACATCCGCGAAACCGGCGCCGAGCTGGTGGCCGTGGGTTGTCCACAGTGCACGGCGATGCTGGAAGGCGTGGTTGAACCGCGTCCGTTGATAAAAGACATCGCCGAGTTGGTGGCTGATGCGTTGCTCGAAGACGCCGCACCGGTCAAGACTCCTAAACGCGAACCTGCGGAGGTGCATTGATGAGCGACATTATCCGCCGCGACCCGCGGGCCGAATGGATCGCCCGTAACCGCCTGCACCCGCTGCACGCGGCGATGCAGCCGGTGCAACACAGCTGGATGGGGCCGAACGGCGTTATCCGCAAGAACGTGCATGGCGTCGGCTTTATCGGCCCCAACGGCATCAAGCGTATTGACCGTAGCGGTGCCCAGCAGGGCGGCGCGGCAAAGCGCTCGGCAGCGGTGGAAGTGCAATTGCCGCTGCATCAGGTGGCAGCCCCCGCGTTCTATATCAACGTGGTGCCGGACATGGTCGGCGGTCGCCTGAGCAGCCACGACCGCGACTTGCTGGGCCTGGCCCGGCAGTTGGCCGGCGCCGACGGTGCGGTACTGGCCGTGGTGTTCGGCGAACACAAGGAAAGCGCCTTCGCCACCGCCGGTGTGGATCGGTTGCTGGTGCTGGACGGGCATGAGTTCGACGGTTATTCACCGGAGCAACGGGTCCAGGGCCTGCGGGCTGTGGATAACCAATTCAACCCGCGCCATTGGTTACTGCCGGACAGCCGCAGCGGTGGCGGGGAATTGGGCCGGCGCTTTGCCGCAAGCCTCAAGGAACGCCCGGCCACGCGGGTCTGGCAGATCAAGGGCCAGGAATGTATTGGACGCGCTGGCGCCGGTCAGCAAGATATCGCCCGGCCATTGCCGCGCATGATCCTGGCAGCGGTGGAATGCGCCGAGCCCGTCAGCGAAACCCGTCACGAAGCGCTGCCGGTGGAGTTATCCACAAGCCTGGCGCGCAGCTTGCCGCGCATTGAGGATTTGGGCGCGGTGGCGGTCGATCCGGGAGCGATTCCCATGGCCGAAGCCGAATTCATCTTCTCGGGCGGCAACGGGGTCAAGGACTGGGCACTGTTCCACCAGGCTGCTGCCGCGTTGGGCGCCACCGAAGGCGCCTCGCGGGTGGCGGTGGACGACGGCTTCATGGCCCGTGATCGTCAGGTCGGCGCCAGCGGTACCTGGGTCACCGCGCGGGTTTACGTGGCGGTGGGGATTTCCGGGGCGATCCAGCACCTGCAAGGCATTGGTGCCTGCGACAAGGTGGTGGCGATCAACCTCGACCCGGGTTGCGACATGATCAAGCGTGCCGACTTGTCGGTGATCGGCGAAAGCGCCGCGATTCTGCAAGCCTTGATCGCTGCGGTCGAGGCTTACCGCAACGGCGCCAAGCGCGATGCGGCTTAAGGAAATGGCCATGACGACGAATGTAATCAGCCTGGTGTCCATCGGCGCCCACCCGACTTCCGGCCGTCCGCGCCGCGCCGAGCAAGATGCGCGCACTGTGGAACTGGGCCTGCAACTGGCTGGGGATAAACTGCAAGTGCTGCACGCGGGTGACATCGCCGAACCGACCCTGCGCGCTTACCTGGGCATGGGCTTGCCGCAGTTGCATGTGTTGGAGCAACCAGCGGGGGCGGATGCCCTGCCGGTGCTCAGTGACTATCTGCGGGACGCGGGCGCCCAAGTGGTGCTGACCGGCAGCCAGGCGGAAACCGGTGAGGGTTCGGGGATGTTGCCGTTCCTGCTGGCCGAGCAACTGGGTTGGCCGCTGATTGTCGGCCTGGCCCAGGTGGAATCCATCGACAGTGGCGTGGCCCATGTGCTGCAAGCGCTGCCACGTGGCCAGCGGCGGCGCCTGAAGGTGCGCTTGCCGTTTCTGGCCACGGTGGATAACGCAGCACCCAAGCCCCGGCAAAGCGCCTACGGTCCGGCTCAGCGTGGGGTGCTGGAAGCCCACGACGTTGAGGTGCTGGTGGATGAGTTATTCACAGGTGCTGTGTTGCAGCCGGCCAAGCCACGGCCCAAGCGGCTCAAGGTAATCAAGGCCAAGAGTGGGGCGGACCGGATGAAGGCCGCCACGGCCAAGGCCAGCGGTGGTGGCGGGCAGGTGCTCAAGGGTGTTAGCCCGGAAGACGGCGCGGAAGCCATTCTCAAGCTGCTCATAGAAGAAGGCGTAGTGCGCTAAACCCTTGTAGGAGCGAGCTTGCTCGCGAAGAGCCCGAGGGCGCCGCGTTCATCCAGAAAGCGCAAGTCATCGTTAACGACCTTCGCGAGCAAGCCCGCTCCCACATTGTTTGCGGCGCTTGTTAGGTTACCCACAATTCCTGTTAACCCGCCTGTGGATAACCTGTTCGCGTCTGTCCACAGTCCATGCAAATCAAGCCCTCCAGCGCTCTGTATGAAAAACAACCAACCTAACTGACGGTTTTTCCTTGGGTTTTTCTGTGGATAAGGAAAATGCCCCGCGCAGACTTGCCCCCAAAGTCTGTTGGTGCTTCTGTGGATAAGATGTTCGCTATCCGCTGTAGACCACATAACGCGTGGCTTTCAGGTTGTTGGTTAAAATATGATCAATATCGCCATTTCAGCTTAATTTCGCGCTAAAAGCCGCGACTTTCCTCGGTTTCAGCCGGTTTTCCACAGATGGTCCAAAGTTGCCCCCAAAGTCTGTTGGCGTTTCTGTGGATAAGGTGTTTGCGTTCCTCTGTAGCCCATACCCGCCGTGGCTTTCAGGCTTTAGATCAAAAAACGATCAATGTGGGATAAAACCGGTACCTTTGAATAAGTCACGGATTTTCTTGGTTTTATTTCGACGGGAAAGCGCAGTTGCCCACAATTGCTGTGGGTGGCTTTGTGGATAAGTTGTTGGGCAATGGCTGGAAGTAAGGCGGGCAGCGGTCTGTCAGAGTGTTGGATGAATTTTGTACAGTCACAAACCAGTGTGGGAGCCGGGCTTGCCCGCGATGACGGAGTAACAGCCAACAGAGGGGTTGAATGTTAAATCGCTATCGCGGGCAAGCCCGGCTCCCACATGTTGATCGGCGGCGTGTCAGCCGGTTACTCGTGTACGGCGACGCCTTTCAGATACGGCGCTGGCGCCGCCCCCAGGTTGCTCAGCATCCGCTCGCTGTACCAGTCCACAAAGTTGACCACACCAAACTCATAAGTTTTGGAGTACGGCCCTGGCTGGTACGCGGTGGAGTTGATCCCGCGCTGGTTCTCTTCGGCCAGGCGACGGTCTTGGTCGTTGGTGGCGTCCCACACTTTGCGCATGCGCTCGACGTCGTAATCCACACCTTCCACGGCGTCCTTGTGCACGATCCACTTGGTGGTGACCATGGTTTCCTGGGCGCTGATCGGCCACACGGTGAACACGATGATGTGATCGCCCATGCAGTGGTTCCACGAGTGTGGCAGGTGCAGGATGCGCATCGAGCCCAGGTCCGGGTTCTTGATGCGGCCCATCAGCTTGTTGCAGCCTTGCTTGCCGTCGAGGGTCATCGACACGGTGCCCTTGAGCAGCGGCATGCGCACGATACGGTTACGCAGGCCAAAGCTGGCGTGGGCGTAAGGGATCTTTTCGGCATCCCAGGCGGCAGCGGAAGCGGCTACGTGGTCCTTGAAGGCCTGGTCGGCCCGCGGGTCGGTGACGTCGTCCCATTCCAGCAGGGTTTTCAACAGTTCCGGGTGCGACGCGTTGCAGTGGTAGCACTCGCGGTTGTTTTCCAGCACCAGCTTCCAGTTGGCTTTTTCGAACAAGGTGGTCTGGATCGCCACCTTGGTGTTCTCCATGTCGTAGGGTTCCATGTAATGGCTCAGGGTCGACAGGAAGTCGTCGATGGCCGGTGGAGTCGAAGACAGGCTGATAAAGATGTAGCCACCTGCGGTTTTCACATTCACCGGTTTGAGGCCGTACTGCTTCATGTCGAAGTCGGCGCCCATTTCGGTGCCGGCGAACAGCAGGCGACCGTCCAGCTCGTACGTCCACTGGTGGTAATGGCAGACCAGCTTGGCGACCTTGCCCTTGTCGCTGGTGCACAAGCGCGAACCGCGATGGCGGCACACGTTATGGAACGCATGCACCACGCCGTCGGCGCCACGGATCACGATGATCGGGTTCTTGCCCACTTGCAGGGTGATGTAGTTGCCTTTGGCGGGAATTTCGCAGGTCATGCCGGCGATCAACCACTCTTTCTGGAAAATTTCCTGCATGTCGATATCGAACAGCCGCTCATCAGAGTAAAACGGCTGCGGCAGCGAATAGGTGCGCTCGCGCTCTTGCAGCATTTGCGCGGTGGCCTTGCGTGCGGGTTCCAGCGGATCGCCCAAGCTTAAGGTTGCGGTGACGTCCATCGTGTGTGTCCTCATGGCCATTCTGTGTGGCCGGCGAATAGTGGCTACGGTTGGTGCTATGCAAGGCGTAAAGAAAGTGTCTTTGTTGGGAGCGAGTGTGGGCCCCACAAAGGCCAGAACCTTATCCATGAGCGACATGGCCCACTCTGTTCCCGACGCGTAACCCCCGTGGTATGGGGGCTGGTCGCGATAAGTATGTGAATGTCGCAGATAGGTAAATGGGTGGTTCGCGCGTTACGCAGAATCGCCACCATAAGGCCGATCACACGGCTATGGAGAACAGCATGTCCAACAGCTTCCTGAACCCGGTAACAACCCAGACCTGGGCCAATGGTCGGCACATCGTCCGTTGCGTCAAAGTCATCCAGGAAACCTGGGACGTGCGCACCTTCTGCTTTATGGCCGACCAGCCGATCCTGTTCTTTTTCAAGCCCGGGCAGTTCGTCACCCTGGAGCTGGAAATCGACGGCCAGCCGATCATGCGCTCGTACACTATTTCCAGTTCGCCCTCGGTGCCTTACAGCTTTTCGGTGACCATCAAGCGTGTGCCGGGCGGCAAGGTATCCAACTGGCTGCACGACACGCTTCACGAAGGCCAGGAGCTGGCGGTGCACGGGCCGGTCGGGCTGTTCAACGCCATCGACTTCAGCAACCCGAAAGTTTTGTACTTGAGTGGTGGCGTGGGTATCACACCGGTCATGTCCATGGCGCGCTGGTATTACGACACCAACGCCAACGTCGACATGACGTTTATCCACAGCGCCCGCTCGCCGAAAGACATCATCTATCACCGCGAGCTGGAGCACATGGCGTCGCGGATCGATAACTTCAGCCTGCACCTGATCTGCGAGAAACACGGATTGGGTGAACCCTGGGCCGGTTATCGCGGTTACCTGAACCACAAGATGCTCGAACTGATGGTGCCGGACTTCCTGGAGCGGGAAGTCTTCTGCTGCGGCCCGACGCCTTATATGAACGCGGTAAAGCGCCTGCTGGAAGCCGCCGGCTTCGACATGACCCGCTACCACGAGGAATCCTTCGGCGCGACGCCACCGGAAGCCCGGGCCGACGCGGTGGAGCAAGCCGAACAAGCGGCGGATGCACCGGAAATCGACCTCGCGGACCTGCATCAGGTGGAATTTATTGCCTCGGGCAAAAGCATCCGCGTGGCACCGGGCGAGACCGTACACGCGGCGGCAGCCAAGCTTGGCCTGCTGATTCCGAAGGCCTGCGGCATGGGGATTTGCGGGACGTGCAAGGTGATGAAACTGGGCGGGGAGGTCGAGATGGAGCACAACGGCGGCATCACCGAAGAAGACGAGGCCGAGGGTTACATCCTGTCGTGCTGCAGCGTGCCGAAGGGTGATGTGCGCATCGAATTCTAATGATCGTTCCCACGCTCCGCGTGGTAACGCCTCCTTGGACGCTCCGCGTCCCGCTGTGTGACGCGGAGCGTCACGGGCTGCATTCCCACGCAGAGCGTGGGAACGATCAGTTAGAGGTTATTGGGCATAAATATGCACGACGAAGTGCTGGCCGGATGCTGTCAATTCATAGACTTTGTCAGTGATCCGCAATGTCCTCGTTGGTTCGCTGATGGTGTCACCGATTTTCGCGGATTTTCTGAATTCGTCCCAGTCGATGACTGTGGTGCTGATAGTGCCTTCGCCTTGCAGGTTGTTTCCGTAGCGTTGTGCTTCCATGGTATTGCCCTCTGCTGGATTTCCGTTTCCTGCCGATTATTCGGCTGGCGGTTAGTCCCGAAAGGCGGCCTTTTCCTTTCGGGTTCCAAGAGGCTAGTCAAAGAAATTCAGGTTGGTTGCTGTCAGAAATATCGAAAAACAGTCTCGGCACTCCGCCAGCATCCGTTGTCGGGCTCAGTACAATCCCGGTCGACGGTCCTGATGCACATGGTTGTAGTCGCTGATGTATTTGTCCCGCGCCTGAGCCAGTGGCAGGTCAACGATTAACCGCAGTTCTTTCTGATGGGCGGTGCCACCGGCCAATGGGTAACCTTCGGCGCTGACGATCACTGAGCCACCCACCCAGTTGACGCCGCGTTCTTCGCCGTAGCGATCGCAGGCGGCGATAAACATGCGATTGACCGCCGCGTTGGCTTGTACCCGCACGACTTCTCCTGGTCGTTCACCGCCGGGGCGTGGGCCGTCGGGCCAGTTCACCGGGGCGCACAGCAGGTCGGCGCCAGCGAGTGCCGCCAGACGCACCCATTCGGGCAGTTCCAGGTCATAACAAATCATTACGGCAATCCGGCCCACGACGGTTTCCACCAGGGGCGGCGGTGCGGTGCCGGGGGTGAATATCAGCTTCTCGCGATTCCACAGGTGCGCCTTGCGATACACCGTCAGGCCGCCGTCGGGCTCTACCAGTGCCGCACTGTTGGCCACTCGCCCGGCGGCCAGCCGCTCGCAAAAGCCGGCAATGATGATGATGTTCAGCTCGGCAGCCAGGGTCTTCCACTGGCTAAGCGTCGGCCCGTCCAGTGTCTCCGACACCGCATGGGCTTCTTCCCGGTCGTTGAACACGTAGCCGCTTTGTATCAGCTCGGGCAGGACTACCACCTGTGCGCCCAGTGCAGCTGCACCACGGATCGCGTCGGCGCATAGCGCGCGGTTGTAAGGTACATCGGCGATCCGTGGTGACAGTTGATGACACATCACCCGCACAAGATTCATGGCTGGACTCCTTCCAGCACCGCCTCGCTGGCGACAATGGCACGACGCTCTGCCTCGCGGTCGAGGTTGCGGCTCATCACACAGTAGATCACTGCCGAAACCGCCAGCCCGATAACGAATGCCACATCCGCACCTCCCAGCGCTGCGGCGGCAGGGCCTTCATAGAAACTCAGCGACATGAACGGCACCATCGACACCAGCCCCAGGCAGTACGCAACCAGGCCGGCGCTGCCCCATTGGCCGTAGATGCCGGCCGGGTTGAAGATGTCGCTGATGGCGTATTTGCCCTTGCGCACCAGGTAGAAGTCCGCGAGGTTCACCGCTGTCCACGGCACCAGGAAGTACAACATCAGCAACACAAAGGTGTTGAAACTTGCCAGGTAGCTCTCGGGAATACTCAGGGTGATCATGAAAATCACCGCCGCCACCAGGCCGATACCAATCACCCGGCTCTTGAGGCGCGGCTGAATCTTCACAAAGCCGTCAATCGCACTGATACCGGTGAGCATCGCGCCGTAGCAGTTGACCGCCATGATGCCGATCAGCGCGGGCACGGCGATCAGCACGGTGAAGGTGCCGAACCCGGGAATCACCTGGTTGCCCACGGCGCGCACGCTGCCGATAGCGTCGGGCGAGGGCAGGGCGGAAGCCAGGAACGCACCCAGGGACATCAGCCACAACGCCGAGCCGGCGGCGCCCAGGTAGGTCCAGAAAATCACACTGCGCGATGAAGTTTTGTGCGGCAGGTAGCGCGAGTAGTCGGATACGTACACTGCGTAGCTGATCTGATAACCGGCGGCGGCGGAGAGCTGAATCAGGAATGCCGACCAAGAGAAATGCGCATTGGCCACCGCTGCATCGGCGGTCAGGCTCATGAGGGCTGCCACGGTCAGTACCGCAAACACGCTGATCATCACGTAGGTCAGCCAGCGTTGCACGGTGTGCAGCAGGTCGTGGCCGATCACCGCAATCACCACCGCCAGGATGATCATCAGCGCGTACCACGGCGCACGGCTGCCCGGCAGTACGGTGTTGATGGCGTCAGTGGCGAGGATCACGTTGAACACGTTGAAGCCGATGTACACGAAGATCACCGCGATAAACGGCACGATCGCCCCGCGCAAACCGAACTGCGCCCGGGACTGAATCATCTGCGGCAAGCCCATGCGCGGGCCCTGATTGGCGTGGAAGGCCATGGCAAAGGTGCCCAGGCATACACCGATCACAATCGCCAGGATCGAATACACCATGCTCAGCCCCAGGGCTGCGCCGGTGAAACCGGTGACCATGGTGGTGAGTACGAAGTTGCCGGTGAACCAGAACGGGCCTTGGTGCCAGACCTTGCCGTGGCGTTCATTGCGCGGGACGTAATCGATGGAGCGGGTTTCGATTTTCAGGCCGGGGGTGACGGGCGGAGCCGTTTTTTCGGAAAGCGCGTTCATAGGTTCACGGTCTGTTTTTATAGTGTTTGAGTGCCGGAGCATCTGGTAAGTGGAGGGCGTATTGAATCGGGATATATAAATAATTACTTCAGACTTTCCTTAAGTAATGCCTTTTCGTCAGTTGCCATGGAACTCAATCAGATTTATTTCGAAGCGGTATAACCAGGGTTTGCCCGGTCTTCTACGCTGACCACACGTCCCGTCGTTGTCACCTTTAGCCTTGTAGTCAGGGGTGGACATTCCCTCATTGCAAGGAAGCTCGCCATGTCTGCCGTCCCCTCGCGTACCCGCAATGTTCAGCGCTTGCTGGCCAATGACGTCACTGCACTGATTCCGGATTTTCCTT
The DNA here is from genome assembly GCF_034044025.1 of Pseudomonas sp. SED1. Classification (NCBI taxonomy): domain Bacteria; kingdom Pseudomonadati; phylum Pseudomonadota; class Gammaproteobacteria; order Pseudomonadales; family Pseudomonadaceae; genus Pseudomonas; species Pseudomonas sp. SED1. The sequence goes on along the minus strand of NZ_JAXCIS010000202.1, from coordinate 130,911 downwards.
TTCACTATGGTCGGTACCTGTCCCAGGCTGCCGCCAATAGCAAACCACTGGCCCAGATTGCCACGCGGCATCATGGGACCCAGGTGTTGATCGTCGGCGCCGGCGCGGCTGGGCTGGTAACGGCCTATGAGGCGCTGCGCATGGGGTTGCATCCTGTGCTGGTAGAGGCTTCGGACCGGATCGGCGGGCGCTTGTATTCGCGGGTCATGGGCGACCCTGAGGACCCTGCCAACAGCGTCATTTGCGAGTTGGGCGCCATGCGTTTTCCCAAGTCGGGCAAGGCGCTGCTGCACTACTTCGACAAGGTCGGCATGACCCTCAATTCAGCAGACTTCCCCAACCCCGGCTCGGCCGCAACTGCCAGCACCGTGGTCGACTATCAGAACCTCCAGACCTACTACGAAGGCAGCGACTTGCCCGCGAAATACGCAGAAATCGAGCGCCTGTTCTTTGAAGTGTTCCTTGAGATTGACCCCATCCATTTCAGCGAGATGGAGACGGCAATGTCTGAAGGCTCCCTGGACCAGGCCAAGATCAAGCGACTGTGGAATGCGATCCTTGCCGACGGTTGGGACAACCTGAGTTTCTTCGCGGCCATGGTCGAAAAGGCCGGCTGGAGTCGTGCGGATATCGACCTGTTTGGCCAGATCGGTTTTGGCACTGGAGGTTGGAACACCGACTATCCAAATTGCTTCCTCGAGGTCTTGCGGGTGCTCTACACCGGGCTGGATACCAACCATTCGCTGATGTATGACGGCTCCAGTGAGTTGCCCAAGCGTTTGTGGAGCCGTTCGCCGGGGGATTTGGGCGACGTGGTGGTGGGCTGGAGCGACGAGATTACGGTGGAAGCGCTCACCCGTCGGGTGATCCCGCAGCCGTTCAACCAGGAAGTCCGCCAGATCTGGCGGCGCGCGGACGGCACCTTCGATGTGCATATACATGACCGCAATCTGGGGGCGGATACCCGCTACAACTTTCCCGCAGTGATCTACACGCCGCACGTGCGGATTCTCGACAAGTTCCGCTATATGGACGGCAAAGACCGGTTTATGCAGATGGACAGCTTGTTGCCGCAACCCACCTGGGAAGCGGTGATGTACACGCATTACATGCAGTCAGCCAAAGTGTTCGCTGCGACCCAGCGTCCGTTCTGGACCGAGCGTGGGGCCGACCATCGCTACAGGATGAGTGTGACCCTGTCGGACCGCCTGACCCGGGGCACCTATCTGCTGGACTATTCCGCCAGCCGAGGGCCGCACAAAGGCAGTGGCGTGTTCCTCTCCTACACCTGGAACGACGACAGCCTGAAGTTTCTGGGTGATCGCATGGCACCACTGCCGACTCACGTTGAGCTATGCACGACCCTGCTGGACACGGTGTATGCCGACTCGCAGCTGAACCTTGCGGCCGAGTTCGGCTGGGTGGACCCGTTTGTCGAGATCAACTGGGAAGATGAGCCGTTCTTTCTGTGCGCGTTCAAGATGAACCTGCCGGGGCAGTACGAGTATCAGCGCCGGTTGTTTTCACAGTTCATGAGCGGTATTCGGGACAGTAACCCGGACGGGTTTATCCTGGCGGGAGATGATGTTTCCTGGACCGGGGGCTGGGCTGAGGGCGCGGTGACCACCGCATTGAACGCGGTCAACAAGTTAGCCGTGAAATTCGGCGGTGGCACCTTTATCGAAAACCCCGGGCCGGTGGATGCGTGGGAGGTGCTCAAGCCGGTAGAGCTGTAACCTCGGAGGGCGCGGCCGGTATGGCCGCGCCCAGGATGTTCAGCCCTGCATTACTTCCCGAATATCCGCGGCCAGTTCCCGCACGCGCTCTTCCTCGGTATCCCACGCACACATGAACCGGGCGCCGCCTTTGCCGATGAAGGTGTAGAAGCGCCAGCCCTTGGCCGTCAGTGCGGCAATCGCTGGTTCCGACAGTTGCAGGAACACGCCGTTGGCCTGCACCGGGAACATCAACTCCACCCCCGGAATATCCGCCACCAGGCTGCTGAGCAATTGCGCGCAGTGGTTGGCGTGGCGGGCGTGTTTGAGCCAGGCGTCGTTTTCCAGCAGGCCCACCCACGGGGCGGAGAGGAAGCGCATCTTTGAGGCAAGCTGCCCGGCCTGTTTGCAGCGGTAGTCGAAGTCTTCGGCCAGCTTGTGGTTGAAGAACAGGATCGCTTCGCCCACGGCCATGCCGTTCTTGGTGCCGCCAAAACACAGCACGTCGACGCCGGCTTTCCAGGTCAGGTCGGCAGGCGAGCAGCCGAGGAATGCGCAAGCGTTGGAGAAGCGTGCGCCGTCCATGTGCAGGTTCAGCCCCAGTTCCTTGCAGGTGACGCTGATGGCGCGGATTTCTTCCGGGGTGTAGACGCTGCCGACTTCGGTGGCCTGGGTCAGCGTTACGACGCGCGGTTTCGGGTAGTGGATGTCCTGACGCTTGAGGGCGATCTCGCGGATCGACTCCGGGGTCAGCTTGCCGTTTTCGGTGCGGGCGGTGAGCAGCTTGGAACCGTTGGAGAAAAACTCCGGCGCGCCGCATTCGTCGGTTTCGACGTGGGCGGTTTCCGAGCAAATCACGCTATGGTAGCTCTGGCACAAGGAGGACAGCGCCAGGGAGTTGGCCGCGGTACCGTTGAAGGCGAAGAACACTTCGCAGTCGGTTTCGAACAGTTTGCGGAAACCGTCGGCGGCGCGGTGGGTCCATTCATCATCGCCATAGGCGCGTTGATGGCCCTGGTTGGCGAGTTCCATGGCGGCCCAGGCTTCCGGGCAGATGCCGGAATAGTTGTCGCTGGCGAATTGTTGGCTCTTGTCGGTCATGGCCCAGTCCTGTGGTCGATGTTGGTGCGCACTTTACCCAAGATTGTCGGGCGGGCGCACGCACTGTTAATGCAAAGTCATTGGGGAATTATGCACGGTTCTGAACGCGTTCCTGTAAGCCGCGTCCGCGATGGCGCCCTAGACCTGCTCAAGTGGCTGGCGCTGCTGAGTATGGTGCTGGACCACCTGCGGTATGTCGGTTTGAGTCTGGACGGGCTGTATGTGCCGGGCCGCCTGGCGTTCCCGTGGTTTTGCCTGGCGATTGCGGCGAATTTGCATCGGGTCAAGGACGCGCCGGTGACCGGGCAGTGGCGCTATCTGGGCTGGTTGCTGCTGTTCAGTGTGATCAGCGAAGTGCCGTACCGGATGTTCATTGACGATGCCGATACGCTCAACGTGTTGCCGACCCTGGCGCTGGGCTTGCTGGTTGCCCGGGGATGGCAGCAGAAGGCGGCAATTGATCGAGGATTGGCGTTGATCGCGCTGGTTTTGGCGGGGTTGTTTTCGGCGCAGTTGATGTTCGGCTTTTTTGGCGTGCTGCTGCCGTTGGCGATGCTGCTGGTGTTTCGCCGGCCGTGGTATTTCAGCGTGCTGCCGGGTGTGGTGTGCCTGGCCGCCAATCAATGGCAGATCCTGCTCAATAGCGGCACGCCGGTGGCGATGCTGGGATTGGCGACATGCCTGATTGCGCCACTGGCCGGATTGGTCTTGTTGCGACAGGCCAGGCAGGTGTCGCCGCCGGCCATGCGACGCTGGGCGTATGCGCTTTATCCTGCGCATTTCCTACTGCTGCTACTCCTTCGAAAGCTCATCGCCTAGCCCCTGTAGGAGCGAGCTTGCTCGCGAAAAACGTCAACGATAACGAGGGCTGCCTGGACGCGCGCGGCGCCCACAGGTTTTTCGCGAGCAAGCTCGCTCCTACAAATGCCGGGGGCCATGTCGTAAACGCACCTTTGCGTGGCGTCCGTAGGCATTTGACCTCTCTGCGCCAGCCCTACCATCGCATCAAAGGGCCCCTCCATCGTGCGGCGGCCCCAACAATACGATTGGCGCACCGCCGCCGCTGGGAGAGACGCGATGTTCAGCAAGCAAGACCAGATCCAGGGTTATGACGATGCACTGCTGGCGGCCATGAATGCCGAGGAGCAGCGCCAGGAAGATCATATCGAGCTGATCGCGTCAGAGAACTACACCAGCAAGCGCGTCATGGAAGCCCAGGGCAGCGGCCTCACCAACAAATACGCTGAAGGTTATCCGGGCAAGCGCTACTACGGTGGCTGCGAGCACGTCGATAAAGTTGAAGTGCTGGCCATCGAACGCGCCAAGCAGCTGTTCGGCGCCGATTACGCCAACGTGCAGCCACACTCCGGTTCGTCCGCCAACAGCGCGGTGTACCTGGCGCTGCTGAACGCCGGTGACACCATCCTCGGCATGAGCCTGGCCCACGGCGGCCACCTGACCCACGGCGCCAAAGTGTCGTCCTCGGGCAAGCTGTACAACGCGGTGCAATACGGCATCGACACCGCCACTGGCCTGATCGACTACGACGAAGTCGAGCGCCTGGCCGTGGAGCACAAGCCGAAGATGGTCGTGGCCGGTTTTTCCGCTTACTCCAAGACCCTGGATTTCCCGCGCTTCCGCCAGATTGCCGACAAGGTCGGTGCGCTGCTGTTCGTCGACATGGCCCACGTCGCTGGCCTGGTGGCCGCTGGTCTGTACCCGAACCCGCTGCCCTACGCCGATGTGGTCACCACCACGACCCACAAGACCCTGCGTGGTCCCCGTGGCGGGTTGATTTTGGCCCGTGCCAACGAAGAAATTGAAAAGAAACTCAACTCTGCAGTGTTCCCGGGTGCCCAGGGCGGCCCGCTGATGCACGTGATCGCCGGCAAGGCGGTGTGCTTCAAGGAAGCCCAGGAGCCGGGTTTCAAGGCCTATCAGCAGCAAGTGATCGACAACGCCCAGGCCATGGCAGGCGTGTTTATCAAACGCGCCTACGATGTAGTGTCCGGCGGCACCGATAACCACTTGTTCCTGGTCAGCCTGATCCGTCAGGGCCTCACCGGCAAAGAGGCGGACGCTGCCCTCGGTCGCGCCCATATCACCGTCAACAAGAACGCCGTGCCTAACGACCCGCAGTCGCCCTTCGTGACTTCGGGCCTGCGCATCGGCACGCCGGCGGTGACCACACGTGGCTTCAAAGTGACCCAATGCCTGGAGCTGGCCGGCTGGATCTGCGACATCCTCGATAACCTCGGCGACGCCGATGTAGAGGCCAACGTCGCCAGGCATGTGGCCGCCCTGTGCGCTGATTTCCCGGTTTATCGCTGAGCGCGGTTTTGGAGTAATGACTATGCAACGCTACTCGGGCTTCGGCCTCTTCAAGCACTCACTCAGCCACCACGAAAACTGGCAGAAAATGTGGCGCACGCCCACCCCTAAAAAGGTCTACGACGTGGTCATCGTCGGCGGCGGCGGGCATGGTCTGGCAACCGCTTACTACCTGGCCAAAGAACACGGCATCACCAACGTGGCCGTGGTCGAGAAAGGCTGGCTGGGCGGCGGTAACACCGCGCGCAACACCACCATCGTGCGTTCCAACTACCTGTGGGACGAATCGGCGCACCTGTACGAACACGCGATGAAACTTTGGGAAGGTTTGTCTCAGGACCTGAACTACAACGTGATGTTCTCCCAGCGTGGCGTCTACAACCTGTGCCACACCCTGCAAGACATTCGTGACTCCGAGCGTCGCGTCAGCGCCAACCGCCTCAATGGCGTGGACGGTGAACTGCTCAACGCCAAACAAGTGGCCGACGAGATTCCGTACCTCGACTGCTCCAAGAACACCCGCTACCCAGTACTCGGCGCCACCGTGCAACGTCGCGGCGGCGTCGCCCGTCACGATGCCGTGGCCTGGGGCTTTGCCCGCGCCGCTGACGCACTGGGCGTGGACCTGATCCAACAGACCGAAGTCATCGGTTTCCGCAAGGAAAACGGCGTGTGCATCGGCGTGGAAACCAACAAAGGCTTCATCGGCGCCAAGCGCGTCGGCGTGGTGACGGCCGGTAACTCCGGCCACATGGCTTCGCTGGCGGGCTTCCGCCTGCCAATCGAATCCCACCCGCTGCAAGCGTTGGTGTCGGAGCCGATCAAACCCATCATCGACAGCGTGATCATGTCCAACGCCGTGCACGGCTACATCAGCCAGTCCGACAAGGGCGACCTGGTGATTGGCGCCGGTATCGACGGCTACAACGGCTATGGCCAGCGCGGCTCGTACCCGGTGATCGAACACACCATCCAGGCCATCGTCGAGATGTTCCCGGTGCTGTCCCGCGTGCGCATGAACCGCCAGTGGGGCGGCATCGTCGACACCACGCCGGACGCGTGCCCGATCATCTCCAAGACCCCGGTCCCGAACATGTTCTTCAACTGCGGTTGGGGCACCGGTGGCTTCAAGGCCACTCCAGGCTCAGGCAACGTATTTGCCGCCAGCCTAGCCAAGGGTGAAATGCACCCATTGGCTGCTCCATTCTCCATCGACCGTTTCCACAACGGTGCACTGATCGACGAACACGGCGCTGCGGCCGTCGCCCACTAACAGGAGAAATTCCCTATGTTGCATATCTTCTGTCCTCACTGTGGCGAACTGCGCTCCGAAGAGGAATTCCACGCGTCCGGCCAAGCGCACATCCCGCGCCCGCTGGACCCGAACACCTGCACCGACGAGCAGTGGGGCGACTACATGTTCTTCCGCGACAACCCGCGCGGCCTGCACCACGAACTGTGGATTCACGCCGCCGGTTGCCGCCAGTATTTCAACGCGACCCGCGACACCGTGACTTACGAAATTCTTGAAACCTACAAGATTGGCAGCAAGCCGCAATTCACCGCCAAGGCTTCTGGAGAGAAGGTATGAGCCAGATCAATCGCCTGTCCAACGGTGGCCGCATCGACCGTAACAAAGCCCTGAGCTTTACCTTCAACGGCCAGAGCTACAAAGGCTTTGAAGGCGATACATTGGCCGCCGCACTGCTGGCCAACGGCGTCGACATCATCGGTCGCAGCTTCAAGTATTCCCGCCCGCGCGGCATCTTTGCCGCCGGTGCCGAAGAGCCGAATGCGGTGTTGCAGATCGGCGCTACCGAAGCCACGCAAATCCCTAACGTGCGTGCCACGCAACAGGCGCTGTACCAGGGTTTGGTCGCCACCAGCACCAACGGCTGGCCGAGCGTGAACAACGACATGATGGGCATTCTCGGCAAGGTCGGCGGCAAGCTGATGCCACCGGGTTTCTACTACAAAACCTTCATGTACCCGCAATCGTTCTGGATGACTTACGAGAAGTACATCCGTAAGGCCGCTGGTCTTGGCCGCTCCCCGACCGAGAACGATCCGGACACCTACGACTACATGAACCGTCATTGCGACGTGCTGATTGTGGGCGCTGGCCCTGCCGGCCTGTCGGCTGCATTGGCCGCTGCCCGCAGTGGCGCTCGGGTGATCATCGCGGACGAGCAGGAAGAGTTCGGCGGTTCCTTGCTGGACTCCCGTGAAAGCCTCGATGGCAAGCCGGCGGCCGAGTGGGTTGCCAGTGTTATTGCTGAACTGAAATCCCTGCCGGACGTGGTGCTGCTGCCTCGCGCTACGGTCAACGGCTACCACGACCATAACTTCCTGACCATTCACGAGCGCCTTACCGACCACCTCGGTGACCGTGCGCCGATTGGCCAGGTGCGTCAGCGTATTCACCGGGTTCGCGCCAAGCGTGTGGTGCTGGCGACCGGCGCGTGTGAACGTCCGCTGGTGTACGGCAACAACGACGTGCCGGGAAACATGCTGGCCGGTGCGGTCTCCACTTATGTGCGCCGCTACGGCGTGGCGCCGGGTAAAAAACTGGTGCTGTCGACCAACAACGATCACGCCTACCGCGTTGCACTGGACTGGTTTGATGCTGGACTCTCCGTGGTGGCTGTGGCCGATGCGCGCCACAACCCGCGCGGTGCACTGGTTGAAGAGGCGCGTGCCAAAGGCATCCGCATCCTCACCGGCAGCGCCGTGATCGAGGCCCGTGGCAGCAAGCACGTCACTGGCGCCCGCGTGGCCGCCATCGATGTCAAAGCCCACAAGGTCACCAGCCCCGGCGAATGGCTGGACTGCGACCTGGTCGCCAGCTCCGGCGGCTACAGTCCGGTGGTTCACCTGGCCTCACACTTGGGCGGCAAGCCGACCTGGCGTGAAGACATCCTCGGTTTTGTACCGGGCGAAGCACCGCAGAAACGCGTGTGCGTCGGTGGTATCAATGGCGTCTATGGCCTCGGCGACTCCCTGGCCGACGGTTTTGAAGGTGGCGTGCGCGCAGCCAGCGACGCCGGTTTCGCGCCGGTGGAAGGCACGCTGCCCAAAGCCTTGAGCCGTCTGGAAGAGCCGACCCTGGCGCTGTTCCAGGTGCCTCACGAGAAAGCTACCGCACGGGCGCCGAAGCAATTTGTCGACCTGCAAAACGACGTCACCGCCGCCGCCATCGAACTCGCCACCCGCGAAGGTTTCGAGTCGGTAGAGCACGTCAAACGCTACACCGCATTGGGCTTCGGCACCGACCAGGGCAAGCTCGGCAACGTCAACGGCCTGGCCATCGCGGCCCGTTCGCTGAACGTGACCATCCCGCAGATGGGCACCACCATGTTCCGTCCCAACTACACGCCGGTGACGTTCGGCGCAGTAGCTGGCCGTCACTGTGGGCACATCTTCGAGCCGGTGCGCTACACCGCGCTGCAAGCCTGGCACGTGAAAAACGGCGCCGAGTTTGAAGACGTCGGCCAGTGGAAGCGCCCGTGGTATTTCCCGCGCAACGGTGAAGACCTGCACGCCGCCGTGAAACGCGAATGCCTGGCCGTGCGCGACAGCGTCGGCCTGCTGGACGCGTCCACCCTCGGCAAGATCGACATTCAGGGCCCGGATGCCCGCGAGTTCCTCAACCGCATCTACAGCAACGCCTGGACCAAGCTCGACGTGGGCAAGGCCCGCTACGGCCTGATGTGCAAGGAAGACGGCATGGTCTTCGACGATGGCGTCACCGCCTGCCTCGCCGACAATCACTTCCTGATGACCACCACCACCGGCGGCGCAGCACGCGTACTGCAGTGGCTGGAAATCTACCAGCAGACTGAATGGCCAGACCTCAAGGTGTACTTCACCTCGGTCACCGATCACTGGGCAACCATGACCTTGTCCGGCCCCAACAGCCGCAAGCTGTTGAGCGAAGTCACCGACATCGACCTGGACAAGGACAGCTTCCCGTTCATGACCTGGAAAGAAGGCCTGGTAGGCGGCGTGCCGGCGCGGGTGTTCCGGATTTCGTTTACCGGTGAGCTGTCGTACGAAGTCAACGTGCAGGCCGACTACGCCATGGGCGTGCTCGAGACAATCGTCGAGGCTGGTAAAAAGTACAACCTGACGCCTTATGGCACCGAAACCATGCACGTGCTGCGGGCCGAGAAGGGTTTCATCATCGTTGGCCAGGATACCGACGGCTCGATGACCCCGGACGACCTGAACATGGGCTGGTGTGTAGGCCGCACCAAACCGTTCTCGTGGCTCGGCTGGCGCGGGATGAATCGCGAAGATTGTGTGCGTGAAGACCGCAAGCAGCTTGTCGGACTCAAGCCGATTGACCCGAACGTGTGGCTGCCGGAAGGCGCGCAACTGGTGTTCGACACCAAGCAGACGATCCCGATGAAGATGGTCGGCCACGTCACCTCCAGTTATGCCCACAACTCCCTCGGTTATTCGTTTGCGATGGGCGTGGTGAAGGGCGGCTTGAAGCGCATCGGCGAGCGGGTGTTTGCCCCGTTGGCGGATGGCAGCGTGATCGAGGCGGAGATTGTTTCTTCGGTGTTCTTTGACCCTAAAGGCGACCGCCAGAACATCTGACAGACCGAGTCGCCTGCATCGCAGGCAAGCCAGCTCCCACATTTGAAGGTATTCGCAATTTAAAAATGTGGGAGCCGGGCTTGCCCGCGATGGCGCCAGTAGATTCACCACAGAATTCAGAAAGGTGCTTTATGACAGCAGCCAATGTTTACCAGCAACGCCCCACCTCCGGAGCCAAGGCCGAGTCGTCGCTGCACCATGCCGACCTCGCCAGCCTGGTAGGCAAGGGCCGCAAGAACGCCGGCGTGACCGTGCGTGAAAAGAAACTCCTCGGCCACCTGACCATTCGTGGCGATGGCCATGACGCCGCCTTCGCCGCCGGCGTGCATAAGGCCCTGGGCATCGAATTGCCCGGCGCCCTGGCAGTGATCGTCAAGGGTGAAACCAGCCTGCAATGGCTGGGCCCGGATGAGTGGCTGCTGGTGGTGCCGAGCGGTGAAGAGTTCGCCGCGGAGAAAAGCCTGCGTGAGGCACTGGGGGATTTGCATATCCAGATCGTCAACGTCAGCGGCGGCCAGCAGATTCTGGAACTCAGCGGCCCCAACGTGCGTGACGTGCTGATGAAATCCACCAGCTACGACGTACACCCCGACAGCTTCCCGGTGGGCAAGGCCGTGGGTACGGTGTTCGCCAAGTCGCAACTGGTGATTCGTCATACTGCTGAAGACACCTGGGAGCTGTTGATTCGTCGCAGCTTCTCGGATTACTGGTGGCTGTGGTTGCAGGACGCGGCGGCTGAGTATGGTTTAAGCGTGGAAGCTTGATGGAGTGAACGGTGTTGTGGCGAGGGGGCTTGTCCCCCGTTGGAGCGCGCAGCGGTCCCAATAAGGTCAGCGCATTTTTTCTGAAAACAACCGAATGGCAGGTTTTGGGGCTGCTTCGCAGCCCAACGGGGGACAAGCCCCCTCGCCACAAAGGCCTGAGGATTCGAATATGAGCCGCGTACCCGATACATGGATTTTGACCGCCGACTGCCCCAGCGTGCTCGGCACGGTGGACGCGGTGACCCGCTATCTGTTCGAGCAGGGCTGCTACGTCACAGAACACCACTCGTTTGATGACCGGCTTTCGGGCCGTTTCTTCATCCGCGTGGAGTTTCGCCAGCCCGACGGTTTTGACGAACAAGGCTTCCGCGATGGCCTGGCCACCCGCGGTGAAGCGTTCGGCATGATCTTCGAACTGACCGCGCCGAACTACCGGCCGAAAGTGGTGATCATGGTCTCCAAGGCCGATCACTGCCTCAACGATTTGCTCTACCGCCAGCGCATCGGCCAACTGTCGATGGACGTGGTCGCCGTGGTCTCCAACCACCCGGACCTCAAGCCCCTGGCCGACTGGCACCAGATTCCCTATTACCACTTTCCCCTGGACCCCAACGACAAGCCGTCGCAGGAGCGCAAGGTGTGGCAGGTGATCGAAGAGTCGGGCGCCGAGCTGGTGATCCTTGCGCGCTACATGCAAGTGCTGTCGCCGGAGTTGTGCCGCAAGCTCGATGGTAAAGCCATCAACATCCACCACTCCCTGCTGCCCGGTTTCAAGGGCGCCAAGCCGTATCACCAGGCCTACAACAAGGGCGTGAAACTGGTGGGCGCCACCGCGCATTACATCAACAACGATTTGGACGAAGGCCCGATCATCGCCCAGGGCGTGGAGGTGGTGGACCACAGTCACTATCCGGAAGATTTGATTGCCAAGGGGCGGGATATCGAAGGCCTGACCCTGGCCCGGGCCGTGGGGTATCACATTGAGCGGCGGGTGTTTCTGAACGCCAATCGAACAGTGGTGCTCTGATGGACGCCTTCGCGAGCAAGCCCGCTCCCACATTTTGATGTGTGAATACATTCAAATGTGGGAGCGGGCTTGCTCGCGAAGAGGCCCTTACTAACAACGCAAAAACAGCATCTGTACCCGAGCACTTTAACGCGCTGCCTGCCTGGGCAACGCGGTTTCATAAAAACAACAGCGAGGTGAAAGCATGTCTGGTAATCGTGGTGTCGTGTATCTCGGCAACGGCAAGGTCGAAGTACAGAAAATCGACTATCCCAAAATGCAGGACCCCCGTGGCAGGAAGATTGAGCACGGCGTCATCCTGCGCGTGGTTTCCACCAACATCTGCGGCTCCGACCAACACATGGTGCGCGGCCGTACCACTGCCCAGACCGGCCTGGTCCTGGGCCACGAAATCACCGGTGAAGTGATCGAGAAGGGCAGCGGCGTCGAAAACCTGAAAATCGGCGACCTGGTCTCGGTACCGTTCAACGTTGCCTGCGGCCTCTGCCGCTCCTGCAAAGAACAACACACCGGTGTGTGCCTGAGCGTCAACCCGGCCCGTCCGGGCGGTGCTTATGGCTACGTCGATATGGGCGATTGGACCGGCGGCCAAGCCGAATACGTGTTGGTGCCTTACGCCGATTTCAACCTGCTGAAACTGCCGGACCGCGACAAGGCCATGGAGAAAATCCGTGACCTGACGTGCCTCTCCGACATTCTCCCGACCGGCTACCACGGTGCGGTCACTGCGGGCGTTGGTCCAGGCAGCACGGTCTACATTGCCGGTGCCGGCCCGGTCGGCCTGGCTGCGGCCGCTTCAGCACGTCTATTGGGCGCTGCGGTAGTGATCATCGGCGACGTCAACCCGATCCGCCTGGCCCACGCCAAGGCCCAGGGTTTTGAAATCGCCGACCTGTCCACCGACACCCCACTGCACGAACAAATCGCCGCACTGCTGGGCGAGCCGGAAGTGGATTGCGCGGTGGATGCGGTGGGCTTTGAAGCACGGGGCCACGGGCATGACGGCGTTAAGCACGAGGCTCCGGCCACCGTGCTCAACTCATTGATGGGCGTGGTGCGGGTAGCCGGCAAAATCGGCATCCCGGGCCTGTATGTGACTGAAGACCCGGGTGCGGTGGATGCTGCCGCGAAAATGGGCAGCCTGAGCATCCGCTTTGGCCTGGGTTGGGCCAAGTCCCACAGCTTCCACACCGGGCAGACGCCGGTGATGAAGTACAACCGTCAGCTGATGCAGGCGATCATGTGGGACCGCATCAAGATTGCCGACATTGTGGGCGTGGAAGTCATCAGCCTGGATGACGCGCCACGTGGCTACGGCGAGTTCGATGCGGGTGTGCCGAAGAAGTTTGTGATCGATCCGCACAAGTTGTTCAGCGCGGCTTAAATCGCGTGCAAATAAAAAGGCGACCCTGGGGTCGCCTTTTTTGCATCTGCGGTTGGGTGGGTCACTCAGCGAATCGCCAAAGCCCCCTGATACACCGTTGGCCCCGTCGGCTGCTTGGTTACCGAGCCGCCCTTGGTTTCCGAACTGACCATCAGCGTCACCGGTTTGCTGATCGACTCCTGCTGGCGCGGGTTGATGCCAATAATGCCTTTGCCGTCTTCCGGCAACAGGCCCAGTGACACCGGCGTACCGTCAGCCGGGACGGCCCACAGCTCCAGGCTTTGGTCCGGGGCCGGTGCGGTGGCCGCAATTGGCTGCACTTCGAGGTAATCCTTGTGGGCCACGATCTGCGCGGCTGGTTGCTGGGTGGTGTTCACCAGCAGTGCGGCAGACTTGACGCTGTCCTGGGTATAAAGCGCGCCGCCGACACCGGCGACTACCACCAAACAAGCGCCGACGAACAGGCGCGGGCGGCTCCAAAATGAAGGCTTGTGCTCAATCACTTGGGGGTTGATTGCAGTCATTTGGCTCTTCCTGACATGTTTTGTAGTCTTTCATGGACCCAAGTAACGGCGATCGGTTCCTCAACCGCCGCCTTGGGCCTCGAATCAGAGTGATGCCAATTGGCCCTGATACAGCACCGGCCCGGTGGGTTGTCCGGTCGGCGAACCACCTTGGGGCTCAAGGCTCACTGCCAGCGTCAGCGGCGCCGTCAGGAGCGCCTGGTGTTCTTTGCTCAACTGGATCCGGCCTTTACCCGAGACCGGCACCAGCCCGAGAGAGATCGGTTTGCCGCCCTTGGGAATTGCCCACAGCTCCAGGTCCCGAGCGGGTTCCACGGCCGCCAAGGCCAGCGGTTCAACCTGCAGATGGTCCGCATAGGCCTGGATCTTCAGCGCAGGCTGCTGGTTAGCCGCAACCAGGGTGGCGTTGTATTCCACCCCAAGATCGCGCTGGTACAACACACCCACCAACACCACGATCACCACCCCGCACGCCACCACCAGCAACCGCAGGTTCATCCAGAACGGCTTCTTCGCTGGCATATGCAGCACTTGCGGTTCAATGCGTGCCTTGATGCCTTCCCACACGTGATCCGGCACCGGCCGTTCAGGCAGCGGCCCGGTGAGGCTGGCGAGGGCGTCCTGCCAGTGTCCCAGCTCAACGCGCAGCGCTGCATCGTCCAGCAACAGTGCGTCAAAGCGCCGACGGGCGGTGGCAGGCATCAGCCCGATGGCGTAGTCAGCCGCGAGGGCGCGGCGCAGGGAGGTGGTCTGGTAGTTCATGATTCAAGGCACCTGCGCAAGCGCTCCATGCCGCGGCGAATCCAGGATTTGACCGAGCCCAGCGGCGCGGCCAAGTGGTCGGCCAACTCCGAGCAGGACAAGCCCTGGAAGTAAGCCACGGTGATCGATTGACGCTGCATGCCTTCGAGGCCGTCGAGGCAGCGGTTCAGGGCGTGGGCTTCGCGCTCGCTGTCGAGCAATTCATGAGCGCTGGGGCTTTCGTCGGCCATGGCATCTTGCTGGCCGTCGCCCAAGGGTTGTTCGCGGTGTTTGCGTAACTGGTCGATGGCCAGGTTGCGGGTGATGTTGATCATCCAGGTCAGCGGCGCCGACAAGTGGGCTTCATACCGCGAGGCGTTGAACCAGATGCGCACGAAGCTTTCCTGCAAGACTTCTTCAGCCAGGTCCCGGCGACCCATGAACCGCAGGGCGACACCGTGCAAACGCGGGGAAACGCTGCGGTAGAGCGTTTCGAACGCCTGGCGGTTACCCAGGGAGCACTGGGCCAGCAATTGCCGTAGCTGATCTGCATCGAGGGTCGAAATGGGGCTTCTCCAGGCGCTTGCATCAGGGCGATGTGACGGCGCACGGTAAAGAGGGCAGGCTGAGGTTAGTCCAGCTTGGGCATTCATTCCATCTACCTCCGCGCGACTCGTGGTGGATATACGCAGCGCAGGGCAGTTCGGATGCAGTGGTTTTCTGAACTAATCTGTGAGGTGGGAACAATCTTTCGTAACACCCAGTCAAACCCCTGCTTTTAGCGCTTACTTTCAGAGGTTGTCTTGATGAAGATTTCACGCGGTTTTGCCCTGTCCTGCCTGTTGACCGTGGCGGCCAGCCCGGTGTTTGCGGCAGGTTTCAGCCTAGGCGACGTAGCCAATGCCGTTTCAGGCGCACAGGGTGGCGACAAGGCAGCAGCGGCTGCGCCGACCTCACAGACCGCCGGCTTGCTGGGCGCCCTGACCTCGCAACTGAACGTGACCCCAGAGCAGGCCGTCGGCGGTACCGGCGCGATGCTGGGCCTGGCCAAGAATAAATTGGGTGGCGGTGATTACTCGCAACTGACCCAGAGCGTACCTGGGTTGGACAAGCTCTCCGGCAGCAACTCCCTGGGCAGCCTTGGCGCCCTGAGCGGCATGCTCGGCCAGAGCGGCGGCAGCAAGACTTCGGGTCTGGACGGCGTGCTGGGTAACGTTAAGAACACCAACGACCTGAACACCGCGTTCAGTGCGCTGGGCATGGACAGTGGGATGGTTGGTCAGTTTGCCCCGGTTATCCTGAAATACCTGGGCGGCCAAGGCGCCAGCGAGTCGGTGCTGGGCAAACTGGCTTCGGCCTGGGGCACTGGCGGCTAAGACCGCTCTGCGCGCAGTTGGGCGATGCGCGCATCCTTCTCCTTCCAGAGCTGGTTGACCCAGTTCTGGACGGTCTGGCGAAACGCCGGATCGTTTTCGTAATCCCCCCGCCACAACACCGGATCCAGTTCACGGGTGCGGATATCCACGATCACCTTCGGCACTGCGCCACTGATCAAGTCCCAGAAGCCCGGAATGTTTTCCTGTGGATAAACCACGGTGACGTCGAGCACCGCATCCAGCTGTTCACCCAACGCCGCGAGCACGAACGCCACGCCACCCGCCTTGGGTTTGAGCAGGCGCTGGAAGGGTGAATCCTGCTGTTTGCGCTTGGCCGGGGTGAACCGCGTGCCTTCCAGGTAATTCACCACCGTGACCGGCTGGCGCTTGAACAGCTCACAGGCCTCCTTGGTGATCTTCAGGTCCTGGCCTGCCAGCTCCGGGTGCTTGGCCAGGAATGCCTTGGTGTAGCGCTTCATGAACGGGTAATCCAGCGCCCACCAGGCCAGGCCCAGGAAGGGTACCCAGATCAGTTCCTTTTTCAGGAAGAACTTGAAGAACGGCGTGCGCCGGTTGAGGGCCTGGATCAGTGCGGGGATGTCGACCCAGGATTGGTGGTTGCTGATCACCAGGTAGGACGTGTCGCTTCGCAGGTCGCCGCCGCCGCGAATGTCCCATTGGGTGGGGATGCACAGGGCGAAGATCAGCTTGTCGATCTCGGCCCAGGTTTCGGCGATCCACATGACGGCCCAGGAGGCGTAGTCGCGCAAGCGACCGGGCGCCACCAGCTTGAGCAGGGCAAACACCATCAACGGCCCGAACAGCACCAAGGTGTTGAGCAATAGCAGCAATGTGACGAAACAGCCGGTGAGCAGGCGGCGCATAAGTAACTCTTGGAATCATTTTGGCCCGCCATGATAAGCAGCTTGGGGCTAGAGGCCAAATCGCAAATAAGCTGACGAATGTTTCACAGCGGGCTGGGTATGCTCTGTGATCTAACTAAGCGGCGTTTTTGCAGTCTAGAATTGGCCCATCTATTTCAAGGAAACCTCCTACGTGAAATCCATCCTTGCCCTGCTAGCACTCGTGGCCTTGCCTGTCATGGCTGCCGAGCCGACCCTCTACGGTCGCTACGAATACATCCAACTGCCGGAAATCGGCGAGACCTTCAAGGCCAAGATGGACACCGGCGCGCTGACCGCCTCGCTGTCGGCCCGGGACATCGAAACCTTCACCCGTGATGGCGACGACTGGGTGCGCTTCCGCCTCGGCGGCAAGGACGCCACCAACAAGGTCTACGAGCACAAGGTGTCGCGCATCAGCAAAATCAAAAGCCGTGCCGACGAAGATGACGACAAGGACGAAGCCACCGTGGCCAAGCGCCCGGTGATCGACCTGGAAATGTGCCTGGGCAACGTCAAGCGCACCGTCGAGGTCAACCTCACCGACCGCAGCAGCTTCAACTATCCGCTGCTGATCGGCGCCAAGGCCCTGCGTGAATTCGGCGCTGCGGTAAACCCGGCTCGCCGTTACACTGCGGACAAACCGGACTGCTGACTGACCACCATGGCGCATATCCTGATTGTCGAAGACGAAGCGGCTATCGCCGACACGCTGATTTTTGCCCTGCAAGGCGAGGGCTTCACCACCACCTGGCTGAGCCTCGGCCAGGCGGCGCTGGCCCATCAGCGGCAAACCCCGGCCGACCTGATCATCCTCGACATCGGCCTGCCGGATATCACCGGCTTTGAAACCTGCAAACAACTGCGGCGCTTCAGCGAAGTGCCGGTGATGTTCCTCAGCGCCCGGGACGGCGAGATCGACCGCGTGGTGGGCCTGGAGATCGGCGCTGACGACTATGTGGTCAAGCCGTTCAGCCCGCGCGAAGTGGCAGCCCGGGTTCGGGCGATCCTCAAGCGGGTTGGCCCCGGTGTGGCTCCGGCCGTGTTCCAGGTGGACCTGGAGCGTATGCAGATCAGTTATCGCGGGCAGCCGCTTAACCTTACGCGCCATGAATTTCGCTTGCTGCAAAGCTTGTTGGAGCAACCCGAGCGGGTGTTCAGCCGCGAGCAACTTTTGGATGCGGTGGGCGTGGCGGCCGATGCAGGCTACGAGCGCAATATCGACAGCCATATCAAAAGTGTTCGCAGCAAATTGCGCACGGTGGCGCCTGAGTCTGAACCGATCCAGACCCATCGCGGCCTTGGCTACAGCTACAGCCCGGGCAACAGCTGATGCGCCTGGGGATCCGGTTCTTCCTGGTCTATGCGCTGTTTATCGGCCTGACCGGCTATTTCGTACTCAGCACCGTGATGAAGGAAATCCGCCCCGGTGTGCGCCAGTCCACCGAGGAAACCCTGGTGGACACCGCCAACCTGCTGGCGGAAATCCTGCGCGAGGATGTGAAGAACGGCACCCTCGGCCAGAGCCATTGGCCCGAGCTGCTCAAGGCCTACGGCGAACGCCAGCCCGGCGCCAACATTTGGGGCCTGCCGAAAAACCAGGTCAACCACCGCATCTACGTCACCGACGCCAAGGGCATCGTGTTGCTGGACTCCACCGGCGAGGCCGTGGGCGAGGATTACTCGAAGTGGAATGACGTGTACCTGACCCTGCGCGGCGAATACGGTGCGCGCTCGACCCGCAGTGAACTGGACGACCCCGCTTCATCGGTGATGCACGTCGGCGCGCCGATCCGCGATAACGGGCAGATTATTGGCGTGGTCACCGTCGCCAAGCCCAACAGCTCATTGCAGCCCTACGTGGACCGCACCGAAAACCGGCTGCTGTGGTACGGCGCCGGGCTGGTTGGCCTCGGCCTGTTGTTTGGCGCGTTGTTGTCGTGGTGGTTGAGTGTCGCGCTGCGCCGGCTCACGGCATATGCCCAGGCAGTCAGCGAAGGCCGGCGTGCCGAGTTGCCGCACTATCGCGGCGGTGAGCTGGAGCAGCTTTCTACTGCGGTGGAGCACATGCGCACCCAGCTGGAAGGCAAGGCGTACGTCGAGCGTTATGTGCACACCCTGACCCACGAACTTAAAAGCCCGCTGGCGGCGATTCGCGGGGCGGCGGAGCTGTTACAGGGCGACATGTCCCGGGATCAGCAGCAGCGTTTCGTGGGCAATATCGACAGTGAAAGTGCGCGCTTGCAGCAGTTGATCGAACGCCTGCTGAACCTGGCTCAGGTTGAGCAGCGCCAGGGACTTGAAGACCAGAGCAGCTTGTCGCTGGCAGTGCTGGTGAGCGAAGTGCTCAAGGCTCAATGCGCGCGCATCGAAGGTGCCGGGTTGCAGGTTGAGCAGGCGATTGCGGCGGATGTGCAGGTGTACGGCGAGCCGTTCCTGTTGCGCCAGGCCCTGGGAAATCTGCTGGAAAACGCCCTGGATTTCACCCCGCCCGGTGGCGCCTTGCGGTTCAGCGCCAAGGCCTTGAGTGACGGCATCGAATTCATCCTGTTCAACCAGGCCGAGCCGATTCCCGAATACGCCTTGCCGCGCCTCAGCGAGCGCTTCTATTCCCTGCCGCGCCCGTCCAGCGGGCGCAAGAGCACCGGCCTCGGGCTCAATTTTGTCGAAGAGGTGATGAAGCTGCACGGCGGCTCACTGCAGATCGGCAACGTACCCGGTGGCGTGCAGGTGAAACTGCATCTCCACACAGTCTCCACATTCCCTTCATAAAGTCCCCTTAAGCGCCCGCCAGACTCTCCCCCATCAAAACAGGGAGAGCTTCATGAACCGCAATCTGCTTTTCAAACTGGGCACCATCGCGCTGCTGGTGGTGCTGTTGTTGATTCCGTTGCTGATGATCCACGGGGTGATTACCGACCGTCAGCAGTTGCGCGACGATGTCTTGCAGGACATCGCCCGTAGCTCCAGCTACAGCCAGCTCCTCAACGGCCCGGTGATGGTGGTGCCTTATCGCAAGACCGTCAGGGAGTGGAAGCTCAATGAAAAGCTCAATAAACGCTACGAAGAAACCCGTGAGGTGCGCGGTCGTCTGTATTTCCTGCCGGAGCTATTTGCCCTCGACGGGCAGGTGCAAACCGAAGTGCGCTCCCGGGGCATTTACCAGGCGCGGCGGTTCCACGCCGACAGCCGGATCAGCGGGCGCTTTGTATTGCCGGAGCAATTGGGTATCAAGGAAGATTTTGCCGATTACCGGTTTGACCCGGCGTATCTGGCGGTGGGTATCAGTGACATTCGCGGCATCGAAAACGCGCTGAAGCTGGAGCTGGGCAGTCAGCAACTGGAGTTTTCGCCGGGCACTCAAGTGGCATGGCTGGGGGAGGGCGTACACGTGATGCTGCCCGAGCAGGACAGCAAGAAGCCGGCACCCTTTGACTTCGCCTTTGACCTGCGCCTGCAAGGCACCGAGCAACTGCAAGTGGTGCCGGTGGGCAAGACCAGCCAGGTCAAGCTGGCGTCCAACTGGCCGCACCCGAGCTTTATCGGCAACTTCCTGCCGTCCCAGCGCGAGGTCACCGCTCAAGGCTTTTCCGCCAATTGGCAGACCACATTTTTCTCCACCAACCTGGAAGAAACCATGCGCGGCTGCTCGTGGGACCAGGTGTGTGACGACTTCAATGGGCGCAGATTCGGCGTGAGCTTTATCGACCCGGTGGACCAGTACCTCAAGAGCGACCGGGCGATCAAATATGCGCTGTTGTTTATCGCCCTGACGTTTGCCGGTTTCTTTCTGTTCGAGGTGCTCAAGAGCCTGGCGGTGCACCCGATCCAGTACGCATTGGTGGGGGTTGCCCTGGCGTTTTTCTACCTGCTGCTGTTGTCGTTGTCGGAGCACATCGGGTTTGCCCCGGCGTATCTGATATCGGCGACTGCCTGTGTGGTGCTGATTGGTTTTTACGTCTGCCATGTGCTGCGCAGTGTCGCCCATGGCCTGGGATTTTCTGCGGGGTTGGCGGCGTTGTATGGCTTGCTGTACGGGTTGCTGAGTGCCGAGGATTACGCGTTGTTGATGGGTTCGTTGCTGCTGTTCGGGTTGTTGGGCACGGTGATGGTGCTGACCCGCAAGCTGGATTGGTATGGGGTGGGCAAGCGATGAGTCGATCTCTGGGCTTGCGTGAGGATCGGCGAGAGGGCGCGCAGTTGCTGGCGAGGATTATCGGCTTTCTCACCGATTCCGCCGCCCACTGTAGGAGCGAGCTTGCTCGCGAAGAACCTGAGAGCGCCGCGTTAAACCAGAAGCGCTGCGTTATCGTTGGCGATTTTCGCGAGCAAGCTTGCTCCTACAAGGGTGGCTTGGCTTTTAAATAGGCGGTTGGGTCTGGAGCATCGACGGCCGCTGACTCACCTCGGCATACCACGCCGCCAGCTTCGGATGGCTTGACCGCCACTGCATGTCCGGGTGGCGGAAGTCCAGGTAAGCCAGTGCACACGCCACGCTGATCGCCGCCACATCAAACGGCCCGGCCAGCTCGGCAATGGCGTCCTGTTCCAGCATGTCGAGGGCGCGGCGGATCTTGTCCCGCTGGCCTTCCAGCCACAGGTCCCAGTGTTTTTCCTCGGGGCGCATGGCGGTTTCATAACGCACCAGTACGGCGGCATCCATGATGCCGTCGGCGGTCGAGGCCAGGGTCAGGCGCCGCCAGCGGGCCGGGCCGTTCCGGGGGATCAGCGGGGTCCCGGTATGTTGATAGTCGAAGTAATCGAGGATCACCCGGCTGTCATGCAATACGTTGCCATCGGCCAGGCGCAGGGCGGGGATCTTGCCCAGCGCGTTGTCCAGGATTACATCGGCATCGGGCTTGACCGGCGTCGGCACGCAGGCGTGCAAGGTCACGCGATCCAGTTGGCCGGTCTCGTGCAGCAGCACCCGTACTTTGCGAACAAACGGCGAGGCAGGGTTGTGGAACAACATCATGCTTGGGGTGGACATGGGCATTCCTCTGTAGGAGCGAGCTTGCTCGCGAAAGGCGTCAACGATAACGCAGCGCGTCTGGTTTAACGCGGCGCTCTCAGGTTTTTCGCGAGCAAGCTAGCGCCTACAAAAGGCCCATACCCCAATTGCAGCCGGAATGCCCAGCCCCACCCAGCTCAACGAATCCCACAACCCATCCCCCAGCAACGCCGCAAACAACCCGGCAGCACTCAGCAGCCCGATGGCCAGCGGGATACCGAACACCTTCCAGAAATTCGACTGCCGCGGCTTCATGACTTGGCCGCCTTGCGCCGCACCAGCCACAGGTACACGCCACTGCCCAGAACGATAATGGTCAGCACATCCAGCACCGCCCAGAGAATCTTCATCGGCATGCCGCCGTAGTCACCGAAGTGCAGCGGTTGGGACATGCCCATGGCGTCCATGTACCACGGCCGTTGGGCGATAGCAGTGACGTGCAGGTTGCTGGCGTCGATCAACACCGGCGTCAGCAGGTGCGAGGTCAGGTGAGTGCTGCCTTTCATGAACACCGCGTAGTGATGCTCGCTGGAAAAGCGCGTGCCGGGGAACGCGATAAAGTCCGGCTCCATGCCCGGCGCGGCCTTGGCGGCGATCGTCAGCAGGTCGGCGGCGGGGGCGCGCAAGGTCAGCGGCGGGGCGTCTTTGTAGGGTTCGATCATCGCGCTGAGGCTGTCGGTACGCCAGGCGGCGATGATCAGGTCGGCGCAGGCGCTGATCACGCCGGTCACGCCCACCACCAGCGCCCAGGTCAGGGTGACCACGCCGATCAGATTGTGCAGGTCGAGCCAGCGCAGGCGGGTGGATTTGTCCTGGCGCACCGTGGCGAATTTCAGCCGGCGCATGAACGGCAGGTACAACACCGTGCCGGAGATGATCGCCAGCACAAACAGAATGCCCATGAACGCCAACAGCAACTTGCCCGGCAACCCGGCGAACATATCGACGTGCAGGCGCAGCAGGAACATCGTCAGCCCACCGTTGGCCGACGGCGTTTCCACCGCTTCACCGGTGCGGGCGTCGAGCATGAAGGTATGGGACGAATTGGGTTCGGTGCCGGCAGTGGCGGCCATGATCGCGATCACGCCGTTCTTGTCGTCTTCGTCCCACGCCAGGTATTGCATGGCTTCGCCGGGGCGATGGGCCTGGGCTTTGGCTACCAGTTGTTCGAGGTTCAGCTGTGGGGTGTCAGCCGGCATGTGTGCCAGTTCGGGTTCGTTGCCCAGCAGGTGATCGATCTCGTGGTGGAAGATCAATGGCAGGCCGGTGAGGGCGAGCAGCAGTAGGAATACGGTGCAGACGAGGCTGGTCCAGGTGTGGATGAAGGACCAGCGGCGGATGGTTTTGCTTTTCATTTTCTAGCCTTCAGACACACCGAAGCCGCCCACAGGGGCGGCCTGGTTGTTAGCTCAGTCGATTACCACTGGTAGGTGGCACTGGCGACCACGCTGCGTTGGTCGCCGTAGTAGCAGTACGAAGCGTCGCAGGTGGAAATGTAGTCCTTGTCGAACAGGTTGGTGGCGTTGAGTTTCAGCGATGCACCTTTGAGACTGTTGTCCAGGCGGCCGAGGTCGTAATGCACGGAGGCATCGAACACGGTGTAGGCATCGGCTTTGCCCAGCCAGGTGTTGCCTTGGTCGCCATAGGTGTTGCCGGTGTAGCGGGCACCCGCGCCAATACCAAAGCCGTCGAGTACACCGGCGTGCCAGGTGTAGTCAGTCCACAGGGACGCTTGCTGGTTCGGCATCAGTTGCAGGCGGTTGCCTTTGTATTGGCCTTTTTGAACTTCGGATTTGGCCAAGGTGTACGCAGCGATGACCTTGAGGTTCTCGGTCACGTCAGACACGGCTTCCAGCTCCAGTCCCTTGACCTTCACTTCGCCGGTCTGGTTGGTGATCGACTGGCCACCGGCACCGAAGCTGGTAACCAGCACGTTCTTTTGGGTCAGGTCGTAGACGGCCGCACTCAGCAGGGTATTTGAGCCGGGCGGCTGGTACTTGACCCCCAGTTCCCATTGCTTGCCTTCGGTGGGTTTGTACGACTCGGTCGGCGAGACGCTGGCGTTGCTCGCTGGCTGGAACGATTCGGCGTAGGAGAGGTACGGCACGAAGCCCGAATCGAACACATAGCTCAGCGCGGCGTTGCCACTGAAGTTCTTGCTGCGATCAGTGTTGGTTGCATCGTTTTTGTTGAAGTACGTGGTGCCTTGGTGCACCCAGTCTTCACGACCGCCCAATGTCAGGCGCCACTTGTCCAAGGCCATCTGGTCCTGGGCGTACAGGCCGGTCTGGATGGTTTTCTGGTTGTAGTCGTAATAGGCCGTGGAGCGCGCCGGGCGCACCACCGGTGTGGTGTTGACCGGGTTGTAGAGGTTGACCGTTCCGCCATCACCGAAGATCGACAGGTACGAGGTGTCGGTGCGCTGGTGATCCAGGCCGAGCAGCACGGTGTGGGTGATGTCGCCCGTGGCGAAGTCAGCCTGGAAATTGTTGTCGACGGCGAACTGGCCGATGTTTTCGTCCACGTTGGTCGACCCGCGGCTGGTATTACCCTCGGCATCAATGGTCGAGTAGCCGTAGGAACCCACGGTCAGTTGCTGGAAAGCCAGCTCCGACTTGGTGTAGCGCAGGTTCTGCTTGAACTGCCAGGTGTCGTTGAAGCGATGCTCAAAGGCATAGCCCAGTGCGTAGTAGGTGCGGTCGTAGTACTCGTAGTCCGGGTCACCCAGGTTCTTGTGGTGTGACACTTCGCCCAGTGGCGAGTGGATCTTGGTGCCGACAATCGGCAGGAACTGGCTGGTGGCGCCGGTATCGTCACGGGTGAACTGCGACAGGAAAGTCAGCTTGGTGTCGGTGTCGATGTTCCACGTCAGGCTGGGGGCGATGTTGTAGCGCTGGTTGTCAATGTGATCGACCTGGGTGCCGGCATCGCGCACCACGCCGCTGAGGCCGTAGAGAAACTGGCCTTCATCATCAATCTTGCCGGTGCTGGCGAAGTTGATCTGGCGGTAGTTGTCGCTGCCGTATTGCACTTGGATAGCATTGCTCGATTCAGCGCTGGGACGTCGGCTGACCATGTCCAGCAGGCCGCCTGGCGGGGTTTGGCCGTAGACCGATGAGGCTGGGCCACGCAGCAGCGCGAGGCGGTCGAGGTTCCAGGTTTCCGCTTTCGGGTTGGCGTACACGCCGCGTGGCAGCGGCAGGCCGTCGAGGAATTGGGTAGGTTCGAAGCCGCGAACACGCATCCAGTCGTAGCGGGTGTCACTGCCGTAGCTGGCGGACACGATGCCGGGCATGTATTTGACGGCGTCATCCAGGTTCTGGACGTTGCGGTCCTGCATTTGCTGGCGAGTGGCGACGGAAATCGAACGCGGGGCTTCAACCAGTGCAGTATCGGTCTTGGTGCCGGCAGCGGTACGAGACGCCAGGTAACCCTCCACCGGCCCCCACGCACTTTCCGCATCCGCCTGCCCGGTAATACTGGTCTCCGGCAACGCCACAACCCCATCCGGAATCGCTACCAGGCTGAACGTGCCCGCACTGCTTTGCTCCAGTTGCAGCCCGGTCCCACGCAACGCTTCACGCAACGCGCCCTGTGCATCGAATTGCCCTTTCACCGGCGCGGACGTCTTGCCCGACGCCAACCCTGGATTCAGCGTGAGCGCCAAACCAGCCTGGCTGGCGATCTGGTTCAGGGTGGTGGACAGCGGCGCTGCCGGCAGGTTGTACGCGCGCACGCTGGACGCCTGTTCGGCGGCGATCAGCTGAGTGCTGGCCAGCGGGGCGCTGAGGGCAATGGCCACGGCTAACAGGCTGGGGCGCAACAAGGTGTCTAGGGTGCGGGACATAGGGCGGCTCCTGAATGGAAATATTTCTCAATTGCCTATGTGCCGAACGAGATGCAGAAAGTGATAGGGCCGAATGAAAATAATTTCTATTTGGCCCGCATCGGTGGCTCCAGGCGCTATTTTCCGTAGCGGCTATTGCGTGGGCGGCTTGGCCTTTACGGTGACCCACCATGGGGTGTGCTGCTCGATTTGCACGGGCAAGGTCGGCAGCAGTGCATTCAGCGCCAGGTTGGTGTCGTGCAGCGGAAAGCTGCCGGTGATCCGCAGGCCGGCCACTTGTTTATCCACACCCAGGTACCCGGTGCGGTAGCGGCTCAGTTCCTCAATCACATCACCGAGGCGCGCGTTGTCTACCACCAGCATGCCGCGCGTCCAGGCGTCGGTGCCGGGGCTGACAGCCAGCATCGGGCCGAGGCCGTCGCGGCGCATCAGTACCTGCTGGCCTTCCTTGAAGACCTGCTCCTGATGCAACGCCTCAGGCTGCGCGCCGACGGCCGACTGCAACACGCTGAGGCGCGTGCCTTCCTCTTCGCGCTTGACGATAAACCGCGTGCCCAAGGCGCGCAGGCTGCCTTCGCGGGTTTCGACAAAAAACGGGCGGGCGTCGTTGTGGCCGGTCTCGACGAGGATCTCGCCTTCCTGCAACACGATCACTCGACGTTTCTCGTCGAAGCGCACGTCGATAGCGCTGTGGGTGTTGAGGTTGATCACCGTACCGTCCGCCAGCTTCAGCGTACGCTGTTCGCCGGTGGCGGTGCGCTGGTCGGCCAGCCAATAGTTGAGCGGCATGTAGCGCTGGCCGGCGAAGAGCACCAGGCCGCACACCAGCACCACACTGGCCAGGCCGCTGCCGAACTTGCGCACGCGGCGGCGAATGCCTTCGCGCGAGCTCAATAACGCCGCACGGGCCGGGCCCGAGGCCACGCTGAAACGCTGATCGAGCATGCCCAGTTGGCGCCAGGCCCGGGCGTGTTCTTCATTGCTGGCCAGCCATTTGGCGAATTCTTCCTGTTCCACGGCGCTGCCGTCGCCCGAATCGAGGGACAGTTGCCAGGCAATGGCGGCGTCGAGCACCCGTGCCGAGACCGGCTTGGAGCTGACCGGGCTCACAGCGGCTCGCCATACAGGGCGATGTAGCACTGGCGAATGCCTTGGGCCAGGTATTGCCGCACCCTAGGCACGGAAACCCCGAGGCGCTGGGCGATTTCGGCGTGGCCCATGCCATCGAGGCGGTTATAGAGGAAGGCCGCGCGGGCTTTGCTCGAGAGTTTGCCCAGCAGGCGGTCGATGGCCTTGAGGTCTTCGAGGATCAGTTGCTGCTCTTCCGGTGACGGGTGCTCGCTTTCCGGGATCAGCATCAGCTCGGTGAGGTAAGCCTGTTCCAGCGCGGCGCGGCGGAAGTAGTCGAACAGCAGGCCCTTGGCGATGGCCACCAGGAAGGCCCGCGGCTCGCGGGGTTCGCGCAGTTCTTCACGGCCCAGCAGGCGCATGAAGGTGTCCTGGCTCAGGTCTTCGGCACGGCTGGGGCAGGCCATATTGCGTCGCAGCCACGCCAATAGCCAGCTGCGATGGTCGCGGTACAACGCGCCAACAAGCTCACTGTGGGGACTTTGGATTGACGACAAGGCGACACCGATCGGGAGGTTTAAACTAACGAGAATTATTCGCGATTGTGGCAGAGGTGTTGGAAGGGTGCAATTGGCGTTGGTCGGGCGGCGGCGTAATGATATCTATCATGATGATGCAGCTTACTGTGGCGAGGGAGCTTGCTCCCGCTCGGCTGCGCAGCAGTCGTAATCCAGGCAGTGCATTTATTCAGTTGGAAATGGGTTGGCTGATTTTGGGGGCGCTTCGCACCCCAGCGGGAGCAAGCTCCCTCGCCACAATTAGAATGAGGGCGCTTGCTTGCGGCGTTTCCATTGGCCCAGGCGCTGTTGTAACGCGTGCGGGCTGTCGATCTGCTGCTGCCGTGCGCGGCTGAACAAAATCAACATCAACTCCGCCGTCGCCAATGCATCCGCACTGGCGTGATGGCGCTCGCCCACTTGCAGCTTGAAATGCGCGATCCAGTCATCCAGCCCCGCCTCGCGAATGTTGGCATCAGGGCACAGCAGCGGGGCGATGTCGGCCACGTCCAGGAAAGGGTGGTTCAAGCGATAGCCCAGGCTGTCCTTGAGTGCCCGGCACAGCATGTGTTGATCGAAGGGCGCATGAAACGCCAGCAGCGGGCTGTCACCGACAAACTCCATGAAGTCCATCAGCGCTTCTGCCGGGTCACTGCCCGCCGCGATGGCGCTGGGCCCCAGGCCGTGGATCAGCACACTGGGGCTGAGCTTGGTCTCGGCCCGTTGCAGGGTGCGTTCGAACAGCTGGGAAAAGTCCACCGCGCCGTCCTCGATCACCACCGCGCCGATGGAAAGCACTTGGTCACGATTGAGGTTCAGGCCGCTGGTTTCCAGGTCCACCACCACCCAACGCTGGTCCCGCAGCGAACCGTCCCCCAGCTCTCGAGGTTTGGGCAATTGCTCAACCCGCCGCTGTTGCGCTGCGTCCAGGCCAGGTTTGGTTTTTCGCAGCCAGCCAAACAAGCTCACAGCTGATACCGCAAGGTCAGGCTGCTTTGCAGGCGTTGGGCCTGGCGCAGGGATTCGCGCAGGATGCGCCGGTCCAGATGGTTGAGGCTGTCGGGGTCGACGCGGTTGGAATAGGGCAGGTTCTCGCGGGTTTGCAGTTGGTGCTGCTGCATGCGGGTTTGTTGGATGAAGTGGTAGGCCTCTTCATACGCCGCGCCGTCCAGGCGTTCGATGACTTCCTTGGCCACCAGTTGGCGCAAGCGCTCCAGGGTGTTGATGGCGCTGATGCCATTGGCCAATGCCAGCAGCCGGGCGCCGTCGACAAAGGGCGTGAGGCCTTGCACCTTGAGGTCGAGTGTCGCCTTGTCTGCGCCTTTGCGCGTCAGCACGAAATCCCGGAAACGCCCCACTGGCGGGCGCTGGCGTAACGCGTTGTCCGCCAGCATGCGCTGGAACAAACGGTTGTCTGCCACCTGGTCGAGAATGCCCTGGCGCAATTGCTCGCACCCTTGCTCATCGCCCCAGACCACCCGCAAATCAAAATAGATACTCGAACCCAGCAGGTTCTCTGGCGTTGCCTCGCGAATAAACCCGGCAAAACGCCGCGCCCATTCCGCCCGGGACAGGCACAGCTCAGGGTTGCCGGCCATTATGTTGCCCTTGCACAGGGTAAAGCCGCACAGCGCCAGGCTTTGGTTGATCTGCTGTGCCAGAGGCAGCAGGCGGCCACGAATCTCGGCGGCTTCGGCGGCGTCCTTGGCTTCGAACAGAATGCCGTTGTCCTGGTCGGTATACAGCGTTTGTTCGCGGCGACCCTCGCTGCCGAAACACAACCAGCTGAACGGCACGCCGGGGTCGCCTTTTTCGGCCAGGGTCAGCTCGATGACGCGGCACACCGTGTGGTCGTTGAGCAAGGTGATGATGTGGGTGATCTGCGTGGACGAAGCACCGTGGGCGAGCATGCGCTCCACCAACTGGCCGATTTCGCCACGGATCGCCACCAGGTTTTCGACCCTGGGCGCATTGCGAATGGTGCGCGCGAGGTGCACCAGATCTACCCGTTGCAGGGAAAACAGATCACGTTCGGAGACTACGCCGCACAGACGCTGATCCTTGACCAGGCACACGTGGGCAATATGCCGTTCGGTCATCGCGATCGCGGCGTCGAAGGCGCTGTGGTCCGGGGTGAGGAAGAACGGCGCCTGGGTCATATGGCGCTTGATGCTCTGGTTGAAATCACTGGTGCCGTCGGCCACCACCTGGCGCAGGTCCCGCAGGGTGAAAATCCCCAGGGGCGCCTTGTGCTCATCCACGATCACGATGCTGCCGACTTGTTGCTCGTGCATTTGCGTGACCGCTTCACGCAGCGGCGTCAGCGGGCTGCAGGTCACCGGGTGACGCATGGCCAATTCGCCCAGGCGGGTGTTCAGCGAGTATTGCGTGCCGAGGGTTTCCACGGCCTTTTGCTGGACTTGCTGGTTGACCTGGTCCAGCAGGCTGCTCACTCCGCGCAAAGCGAAGTCGCGGAAGGCGCTGGAAAGGGCGAACAGCTTGATAAAGGCCGGCTTGTTCAGTTGCAGGCAGAAGGTGTCTTCGGCGGCTTTATGCTCGGTGCGGGTCGCCCGTTCCCCGAGCAACGCCGCCAGCGGAAAACATTCACCGGTGGTGATTTCAAAGGTGGTTTCGGCCGAGTCGGGGCGCTCGCCGACCACGCGCCCTTGCTTGACGATATAGAAGTGTTCCACCGGCCCGCCCGACGGCTTGAGGATACTTTCGCCGGGGGCGTAGAAGCGCAATTGGCACTGCTCTACCAGAAATCCCAGGTGGGTGTTTTCCATCTGGTTGAACGGTGGGAAGCGTTGCAGGAATTGCAGGGTGCCGTGGATGTTCTGCAACACAGCGGTTTTCCCCGCTTGTGTGAAAGCATCAGCTTTACTCATACCTATGACCGCAGTTTTTTTGTCGTTATCGTGCCTCATGGTCGGCTCCTGCGCTGCGGGTGCCCATTGGACGTAAGTCTAGGTAGCGATTCGCCCTCACTGACTAGGGAAAAACCTTACATGAATATCGTCCAAACCCCGTAGAACGCCCACTAGGCAAACTTTCCGACGAAGTGCACATTGTTCGCCCTTCCGGTGATGTCTGACTTCTGTGCTGGGAGATTGATCAGAACTGCCGAGAAACGTATGTCCGACCACGATATTTTGAGTGACGCCGAGCGCGAGGCCCTGAGCGCGGTTATGCAGGAGCCTGATTTACCGCCACAACGGGTTTTGATCGTGGATGACGACAAGGACGCGCGTGAACTGCTGGCAGAAATTCTTGGGTTGGACGGCATTCGCTGCATGACCGCCGATAGCGGCGAGTCGGCATGGGACTTGTTGAGCTCCACCAGCTCCATTGGCTTGCTGATCACCGACCTGCGCATGGCACCGAGCAACGGGTTGCAATTGATTCGCCAGGTGCGCGGATCCACCCGGGCGGCACTGCCGATCATCATCATGTCGGGGGACGCCGAAGCGCCGGATGTGATCGATGCGATGCATTTGAGCGTGGTGGACTTTTTGCTCAAGCCGATTGATAGCGTGAAGCTGGCGAAGATGGTGAAGCGGGAGTTGGGGATGGCGCAGTAAAAGCGCCGCCACAAAAAAAGCCCTGATCTTTCGATCAGGGCTTTTTCGTTTCCAGCGATTAGTTACAAGCCATTTTTGGCCTTGAACTCCCGACGCCGACGGTGCAATACCGGCTCGGTGTACCCGTTGGGTTGCTTGGTCCCTTCAATCACCAACTCCACCGCTGCCTGGAACGCGATGTTGCTGTCGAAATCCGGAGCCAGCGGGCGATACAGCGCGTCACCGGCGTTCTGACGGTCCACCACCGGCGCCATGCGCTTGAGGCTTTCCATCACCTGGGCTTCATTGACGATGCCATGGCGCAACCAGTTGGCGATGTGCTGGCTGGAGATACGCAGGGTGGCGCGGTCTTCCATCAGGCCGACGTCGTTGATGTCCGGCACTTTCGAACAACCCACGCCCTGGTCGATCCAGCGCACCACGTAACCGAGGATGCCCTGGGCGTTGTTGTCCAGTTCGTTGCGGATTTCTTCGTCGGACCAATCGGTATTCTGAGCCAGAGGAATGGTCAGGATATCGTCCACCGAAGCACGTTCGCGCTTGGCCAGCTCGGCCTGGCGGGCGAATACGTCGACCTTGTGGTAGTGCAGCGCGTGCAGCGCAGCCGCCGTTGGCGAAGGAACCCACGCCGTGTTGGCGCCGGCCAGCGGGTGAGCAATTTTCTGCTCAAGCATGGCGGCCATCAGGTCGGGCATCGCCCACATGCCTTTACCGATTTGCGCGCGACCTTGCAGGCCGGTGCTCAAGCCGATATCGACGTTCCAGTTTTCGTAGGCGCCGATCCATTTCTCGGTCTTCATGGCGGCCTTGCGCACCATCGCGCCAGCTTCCATGGAGGTGTGGATTTCATCGCCGGTACGGTCGAGGAAGCCGGTGTTGATAAACACCACACGCTCGCTGGCCGCCTTGATGCAGGCCTTGAGGTTGACCGTGGTGCGGCGCTCCTCGTCCATGATCCCGACTTTGAGGGTGTTGCGTGGCAGCTTCAGTACGTCTTCGATACGGCCGAACAGCTCGTTGGTGAACGCAGCTTCTTCCGGGCCGTGCATCTTCGGTTTAACGATGTAGACCGAGCCGGTGCGGCTGTTCTTGCGGCTGTTGTTACCGTTGAGGCTGTGGATCGCCGACAGGCTGGTGAGCAGGCCGTCGAGAATGCCTTCCGGCACTTCGTTGCCGTCTTTGTCGAGAATTGCGTCGATGGTCATCAAGTGGCCAACGTTACGCACGAACAGCAGCGAACGACCGTGCAGGGTCACTTCTTTGCCGTCAGCACCGGTGTAAACGCGGTCGGCATTCATGGTGCGGGTAAAGGTCTTGCCACCCTTGGCGACTTCTTCCGACAGATCGCCCTTCATCAGGCCCAGCCAGTTGCGGTAGATCACCACCTTGTCATCGGCATCGACGGCAGCGACGGAGTCTTCGCAGTCCATGATGGTGGTCAGGGCGGCTTCCATCAGCACGTCTTTCACGCCGGCGGCGTCGGTCTGGCCGACCGGGGTGCTGGCGTCGATCTGGATTTCGAAGTGCAGGCCGTTGTGTTTCAGCAGGATGGCAGTCGGCTTGGCAGCGTCGCCCTGGTAGCCGATCAGTTGCGCATCGCTGCGCAGGCCGCTATTGCTGCCGCCCTTGAGGCTGACCACGAGTTTGCCGTCGACGATCTTGTAGCCGGTGGAATCCACATGACTGCCGGCAGTCAGTGGCGCGGCTTCGTCGAGGAAGGCGCGGGCGAAGGCAATGACTTTGTCGCCACGCACCTTGTTGTAGCCTTTGCCCTTCTCGGCGCCGTCGGCTTCGCTGATGGCATCGGTGCCATACAGCGCGTCATACAGCGAACCCCAGCGCGCATTCGAGGCGTTGAGGGCGAAACGGGCGTTCATCACCGGCACTACCAGCTGCGGGCCGGCCATGTGGGCAATTTCTTCATCGACGTTTTGGGTCGAAGCCTGGAAATCCGCGGCTTCTGGCAGCAGGTATCCGATATCTTGAAGGAAGGCTTTGTAGGCCACGGCGTCGTGTGCCTGGCCGGCGTGTGCCTGGTGCCAGGTGTCGATCCGCACTTGAAAATCGTCGCGTTTGGCGAGTAGGGCTTTGTTCTTCGGCGCCAGGTCATGGATGACCTTGTCGGCACCGGCCCAGAACTGGTCGGCGGTAATGCCGGTACCAGGAATGGCTTCGTTGTTCACGAAGTCGAACAGGACTTTGGCGACCTGCAGGCCACCGACTTGAACGTGTTCAGTCATTGCTTGCCTCACTCTGCGGAGCTTATGCGCTTTTCAGCTTTTCAATTTACCAATGAAGCCTCTGGCCATGTAAACCGTGAACACGCTGCACCAGTACATGCCGTTGAAGGCGGCTGGGCGGGCTGCGTCGCGGTGCGTGGTTGCCTTGGCAGACATCGACCTAACGTTATGTAGTGCGCGATTGGGCATACTACATGATGAGTTGCGGTTGTGAAAATTAGACTAAATACGTCGTTTAGCGACCCACTTTGGTCGTTCAGTCACAGTGGGGTACAGGATGTTCTCAAAAAACTATTGGATTGTTCCAGATAAATATAAAAATGGTACACGATTTGTTTTCACGGGCGCCTGCGTCCACCTTGTAGGAGCGAGCTTGCTCGCGAAGATCGTTAACGATAACGCGGGATGCCTGACACCCAACGGTGCTCTCACGTTCTTCGCGAGCAAGCTCGCTCCTACAGAATCATAAGAAGAGGACGACACCATGGACCATCTCGTACTGACTGTCATCGCCCCGGACAAACCCGGCGTGGTCGAACGCATCGCCCAATGCATCGCGTCCCACGGCGGTAACTGGCTGGAAAGCCGAATGGCGCATATGGCCGGGCAGTTTGCCGGGATCTTGCGGGTGAGCGTGCCGGCGGAAAATCGTCTGGATTTGATAGGTGCGCTGGAAGACTTGTCCACCCACGGCATTCGCGTGCTGCTGGGCGAAAGCAGTTCGGTCGCCGCCGGTGAGTCGCAACCGATCGCGATGGCACTGGTGGGCAATGACCGGCCGGGGATTGTTCGTGACATCACAGCGCTGCTCAGCAAGCAGGGCGTCAACCTGGAGCGCCTGATCACCGACGTGCGCCCGGCACCCATGAGCAGTGACCCGCTGTTCCACGCCGAAGCCCTGTTGGCGGTGCCTTTGACACTGCCGTTGGAGACCTTGCAGGCAGCATTGGAAACCCTGGCAGACGACCTGATGGTGGAGCTGGAACTGCGCAGCGAGGAATAGTTGCCCACAAGGTTATGCATGGAAATCTTGCATGGGCCTGTGGATAACCTGTAGAGACCCGCGTCCAGCCCAGGCGGGCCGTGGCTCTGTGCGGATTGAGCAAAAAACGAGCAGTTTCAAGGGCTTGTGCACAAACGCCGGGGATCAGGCTGTGGATAACCTTGGGGTGAATGCCTGGAAGCCGCGCCGGCTGTGGCTTGCAGGGGTTTGTACGTTATTTGATCAGTTTTTCCGCATGGTCAGCCACGCGTCGAGGCTGTAAACCACCAGGCCGGCCCAGATAAAGCAGAAGGCGATCAACGTGGCCGGCGCCAGGTGTTCATTGAACAGCAACACCGCTTCCAGCAGCACCAAGGTCGGTGCCACGTATTGCAGGAAACCCAGGGCGGTGTAGGGCAAATGCCGCGCGGCGGCGTTGAAACATACCAGCGGGATCAGCGTCACCGGGCCAGCGGCCACCAGCCACCACGCCTCGGAGGTGCTCCAGAATTCCATCTGTGCACTGTGGGCAGACGGGTTGAACAGCAGCCATGCAATGGCAATCGGCACCAACATCCAGGTTTCCACTACCAGCCCGGGCAGTGCCTTGACCGGCGCCTGCTTGCGGATCAAACCGTAGAAACCAAAGGTGGCTGCCAGTACCAGGGACACCCACGGCAAGCTGCCGACTTGCCACACCTGTTGCGCCACACCCACGGCAGCCAGCCCGACGGCGACCCATTGCAGGCGGCGCAGGCGCTCACCCAGGATCACCATGCCCAGCAGCACGTTCACCAGCGGGTTGATGTAGTAACCGAGACTGGCCTCGAGCATGCGGCCACTGTTCACCGACCACACATAGGTCAGCCAGTTGGCTGCGATCAAGGTGCCGCTCAGGGCCAGGATCGCCAGGCGCTTGGGATTGTCCCGCAGTTCGCGAAACCAGCCCGGGTGTTTCCAGACCATCAGCAGCAAACTGCCGAACAGCGCCGACCACAGCACGCGATTGACGATGATTTCTGCGGCGGGAACGCTGGCGATGGCTTTGAAGTAGATCGGGAACAGGCCCCAGATGACGTAGGCACTCAGGCCCAATATGTACCCGCGACGGGGGTTGGCGGCTTGCATGCAGAATCCTTGCTTAGGCAGCTAACAAAGCCGCGATTGTAAGGATATTTGTCAGGGGATGTGTGTTGAAAGTGTAGGGCCCAAGGTCAGGGCCCAGACGGTAGGGATCAGAACAGCTTCAACGGTTCTTCGTTGAGCGCCGACAACTGCTCACGCAACGCCAGCACTTGGTCGCCCCAGTAACGTTCGCTGCCGAACCACGGGAAGCTATGGGGGAACGCCGGGTCGTCCCAGCGCCGTGCGAGCCAGGCGCTGTAGTGCATCAGGCGCAGGGCGCGCAGCGGTTCGATCAGGGCCAGTTCGCGTGGGTCGAAGTCGTGGAATTCCTGGTAGCCGTCCATCAATTCCGACAGCTGCCCCAGGCATTCCTGACGGTCACCGGCGAGCATCATCCACAGGTCCTGAACGGCGGGCCCCATGCGGCAGTCGTCGAGGTCGACGATGTGGAACATCTCGTCGCGGCACATCATGTTGCCGGGGTGGCAATCGCCGTGCATGCGGATGTTCTTGTGAGGCGTGGCCTTGTAGACCTCTTCCACACGCTTGAGCAGGTCGCGGGCCACGGACTCGTAGGCCGGCAGCAGGCTGCGAGGAATGAAATTGCCTTCCAGCAGGGTGTTCAGGGAGTCGTGACCGAAATTCTTCACGCCCAGGGCTTCGCGGTGCTCGAAGGGCCGGGTTGAACCGACGGCGTGCAGACGCCCGAGCAGTTGGCCAAGACGGTACAACTGGTCGAGGTTGCCCGGCTCCGGCGCGCGGCCACCCCGGCGCGGGAACAGGGTGAAGCGGAAACCGGCGTGTTCGAACAGGCTTTCGCCGTTGTGAATCATCGGCGCCACCACCGGCACGTCGCACTCGGCCAGTTCGAAGGTGAAGCTGTGTTCTTCGAGGATCGCTTCGTTGGTCCAGCGCTGTGGGCGATAGAACTTGGCGATCAAGGGCTCGGAGTCTTCGATGCCGACCTGGTAGACACGGTTTTCGTAGCTGTTGAGCGCGAGGATGCGGGCGTCGCTGAGGAAACCGATGCTTTCGACAGCGTCGAGCACCAGGTCAGGGGTCAGTGTTTCAAACGGGTGTGCCATGCGAACTCCTGCGCGCAGCAGGGCGCCGCGTCCGGCCGGGTATGGTAACGCACCCAGGGTTGGATAGGTGGTGACTGTTCTGACGCCTTCGCGAGCAAGCCCGCTCCCACATTTGACCGCATTCCAAGGCTAGGACTCGGTTTAATGTGGGAGCGGGCTTGCTCGCGAAGAGGCCTTGTCAGGCGCCGACGATCCCCCCGTCGTCCCGACGAATCGCCATCACCGATGACCGTGGCTTGCCATTTGGCAGGTGCTCCGGCCAGGTCGAGCCACCGGTTTCCCCAGGATGCTGAATCCCCACAAACAGGGTTTTCTGGTCCGGCGAGAAGCTGATTCCGGTCACTTCACAGGCCACCGGCCCCACCATGAACCGGCGAATCTCACCGGTCGACGGGTCGGCACACAGCATCTGGTTGTTACCCATCCCGGCAAAGTCGCCACCGTTGCTGTAGTCGCCATCGGTCAGGATCCACAACCGCCCGGCCTTGTCGAAACCCAGCCCATCCGGGCTGTTGAACATGTTCTGCGGGTTGATGTTGGACGAGCCGCCCTTTGGCGTCCCGGCATGCAGCGCCGGGTTACCGGCCACCACAAACAAATCCCAGTTGAAGTCCGGCGCGCCATGGTCGTTGGCGTTGGCCTTCCAGCGCAGAATCTGCCCGTAGACGTTTTTCTCCCGCGGGTTCGGGCCGCCGACCGGCTGGCCTTCTTCGCCGCGCTTGGCGTTGTTGGTCAGGGTGCAATACACCTGGCCGTCGGTGGGGCTGACCACGATCCATTCCGGGCGGTCCATGCGGGTGGCTTTCACCACGCTGGCGGCGAGGCGTGCGTGGATCAGCACTTCGGCCTGGCTGGCAAAACCGCTGTTGGCATCGATGCCATTCTTGCCGTAGGTCAGTTCGACCCATTGGCCCTGGCCCTTGGGATGGTCGGCATTGCCGTCGCCCGCGTCGAAGATCGCCACGTACAAGGTGCCGTGGTCCAGCAGGTCCTTGTTGGCCTTGGGGTTCTTGTGATTGATCTTGTCGCGGCTGATGAACTTGTAGATGAACTCGCCGCGTTCGTCGTCGCCCATGTACACCACGGCGCGGCCGTCGCGGGTTTCCGCCAGGGCGGCGTTTTCGTGCTTGAAGCGACCCAGAGCGGTGCGTTTGACCGGTGTGGATTGCGGGTCGAACGGGTCGATTTCCACCACCCAGCCATGGCGATTGAGTTCGTTGGGGTTCTTGGCCATGTCGAAGCGCGGGTCGTGGGGGTGCCAGTTGATGTCTTTGCTCGCGGCCACCACACCGTAGCGTTTCTGCCCGGCGTCGAAGGTTTGTTGCGGGTTGCTGCTGCCGAAGCAGTCGGTGAAGTTTTCTTCGCAGGTCAGGTAGGTGCCCCACGGGGTCTTGCCGTTGGCGCAGTTCTGGAAGGTGCCCAGGACTTTCTTGCCGGTTTTATCGGCGCTGGTTTTCAGCCAGGCATGGCCCGCCGCCGGGCCACCGAAGCGGATCGGCGAGTTGCCGTGGATGCGGCGGTTGTAGCGCGAGTCCTGGACGAACTGCCAGGTGTCGCCTTTGCGCCGCACTTCGATCACCGACACGCCTTCGCTGGCCAGCGCCTTGCGCACGTCTTCAGCCGATTGCGGCGCGCCGCCGTGGGCGTAGAGGTAGCGGTAGTTGGTGTATTCGTTGTTGATCGCCATCAGCGCGCGGTTGTCGTCACCGGGGAAGGCGAACAGGCTCATGCCGTCGTTGTTGTCGCCGAACTGTTGTTCCTGGGCCTTGGCGGTGCCGTTACCGCTGGGGTCGAAGGCCGGCGCATTCTTGTGCAGCGGCTGGCCCCAGCTGATCAGTACCGAGGCGCTGTAGCCGGGCGGCAGGGTGATGGTGTCGCTGGTGGCTGCGGCGATGCTGGTGAAACCCAGTAGTGGGCTGTTTGCTGCGGCGTTGACCGCCAGGGCGCTGCGGGTCAGCAGGTTGCCGCCGAGAAACATCGCGGCACCGCACAGGGCGCCGGCGCCGATAAAACGCCGACGGGTGAGGCCGACCATCTGTTCCAGGTCGGTGGCTTGGTTTTCTTCTAATAGGCTCATTTCAGGCTCCCTGCGGGTTTTTGCAGACACCTTAGGGAGCGGTCGTGACGAAATTGTTGCAGTTTGAAGCGTTACACCGGGGTGCCCAGCAGCACGTTGCTGGGGGAGAACTGCACCTTCACCTGCATGCCTTTGGCGGCATTAATCTGCGCAAGCGCGTCGGGCCGGGCCAGAGCACATAAAACCTGGCCATTGGGCAGGGTGATACGAACCTCGCTGGGGCCGTCTTCGGCGTCGAGAATCGCCTCGATTTTTCCTTCCAGGCAATTGTGTCCAGGTGTTTCTGACTGCGAGGCGGCCAGCACTTCAAGCCAGCCGGCCTTGATCAGAGCCACCACTTCGGTGCCGGTCTCCAGCTCCAGATGCAAGGTGCTGTCGTGGGTGATCTGCGCAGCCAGGCTCAGCCCGCCGGCCAGTTCCAGGCGAATCAGGTCGTTGCGGCCATGGCTGTCGATGGCAATGACCTTGCCATGCAACTGGTTGCGCGCGCTGGTGCGCAGCATCAGGCGGCCCAGCAGGTTGAAGTCGCTGGCGTCTTCGGCGGAATCCAGCACCTGGGCTTGCAGCACTTGCAGGCGCTGGTAGAGGCGCAACACCCGTTCGCCCTCTGCCGTCAGCTTGGCGCCGCCACCGCCCTTGCCGCCGACACTGCGTTCCACCAAGGGCTTTTGCGCCAGGTTGTTCAGCTCGTCGATGGCGTCCCAGGCAGCCTTGTAACTCAGGCCGGCACTCTTCGCTGCGCGAGTGATGGAGCCTTGTTCGGCAATGTGTTGCAGCAGCGCAATGCGCTGGGGGCGACGGACGATGTGTTGGCTCAAGAGGGTTGGCAGGGACATGGGGACACGCTTCGATGGAATGGGCAGACGTTGCGGGCAGGGCGCCTTAGAGTCAAGTCATGTGCCGGGCTTGGGCGTGCGCGCGAGGCAATACACATCCACCTGTCGGGCGCCGGCGTCCATCAACAACCGGGCCAGGCTGTTGGCGGTGGCGCCGGTAGTCAGTACGTCATCGATCAGCGCCAGGTGCCGGCCTTTGATTTGCGCACCGTCCGCCAAGGCAAAGGCCTGGAGCAGGTTGCGCTTGCGGGTCTTGGCGTCCAGGTCCTGTTGCGCCACCGTTTCATGAGGCCGCAGCAGCAGGTGCTCGTCGTAGGGGATATTCAGGTCCTTGCTCAGCCAGCGCGCAAGCATGGCCGACTGGTTGTAACCTCGTTCCCGCAGGCGTTTGCGAGCCAAGGGCACGGGCAGCAGGCAGTCGGGGCGCGTCAGTTCGGCATCGTCATAACGGTGTTGCAGAAACTGCCCCAGCAGGTGCGCGAGCAAATGGCCCAGCGGCCATCGAGCCTGATGCTTGAAGCGGCTTATCAGGCTGTCGACGGGAAAGCTGTAGGTCCAGGGTGCAACCACCTGTTTAAACGCCGGTGGTCGCTTCAGGCATTGGCCGCACACCAGGCCCGCCATGGGCAACGGCAGCGCGCACACTTCGCAATGATCCATCAACCAAGGCAGTTCGGTTTCGCAGGCGTTGCAGATGGAATGGGCTGTTTCACTGCTTTCATCGCAGATCAAACAGATTTGGTTGTTTTTTTAACCAGATGTAAACCTCATGTTTGTTCTCAAGTTGACAGTGCATGAATCTTCCTTAAATATGCCGAGCATCCGTGTCGTGCCTGTGGGTATTACTTCCCGCAGGGCTTGCCAAAGCATAATCAAGGAATCGCCCATGAGCGCCAGCATCACTGCCAACCTGCGTCACGATTGGTCTTTAGCCGAAGTCAAAGCGCTGTTCGTGCAGCCCTTCAACGACCTGTTGTTCCAGGCGCAGACCGTGCACCGCGCGCATTTCGACGCCAACCGCGTCCAGGTTTCCACGCTGCTGTCGATCAAGACCGGCGCCTGCCCGGAAGATTGCAAATATTGTCCGCAGTCGGGCCACTACAACACGGGCCTGGAAAAAGAGAAGCTGATGGAAGTGCAGAAGGTCCTCGAAGAGGCCGCCCGCGCCAAGGCCATCGGTTCGACCCGCTTCTGCATGGGCGCCGCCTGGAAGCATCCGTCGGCCAAAGACATGCCCTACGTGCTGGAAATGGTCAAAGGCGTGAAAGCCATGGGCCTGGAAACCTGCATGACCCTCGGCCGCCTCGACCAGGACCAGACCGAAGCCCTGGCCCAGGCCGGCCTCGATTACTACAACCACAACCTCGACACGTCGCCGGAGTTCTACGGCTCGATCATCACCACCCGCACCTACGGCGAACGCCTGCAAACCCTGGCCTACGTGCGTGATTCAGGGATGAAAATCTGCTCGGGCGGCATCCTCGGCATGGGCGAGTCGCTGGACGACCGCGCCAACCTGCTGATCCAGCTGGCCAACCTGCCGGAGCATCCGGAATCGGTGCCGATCAACATGCTGGTGAAAGTCGCCGGTACGCCGCTGGAAAACGCCGACGATATTGACCCGTTCGACTTCATCCGCATGCTGGCAGTGGCGCGTATCCTGATGCCGCAGTCCCATGTGCGGCTGTCGGCCGGGCGCGAGGCGATGAACGAGCAGATGCAGGCCCTGGCGTTTTTTGCCGGTG
The DNA here is from genome assembly GCF_034044025.1 of Pseudomonas sp. SED1. Lineage (NCBI taxonomy): Bacteria > Pseudomonadati > Pseudomonadota > Gammaproteobacteria > Pseudomonadales > Pseudomonadaceae > Pseudomonas > Pseudomonas sp. SED1. The sequence goes on along the minus strand of NZ_JAXCIS010000202.1, from coordinate 90,287 downwards.
CCAACTCGATTTTCTACGGCGACAAACTGCTGACCACTGCCAACCCGCAGGCGGACAAGGACATGCAACTGTTCTCGCGCCTGGGCATCTTGCCGGAGGCCCGCGAAGAGCACGCCGATGAAGTGCACCAGGCGGCGATCGAGCAGGCGCTGGTGGAGCAGAAGAGCAGCGAGCAGTTCTATAACGCGGCTGTTTGATAAGTCCACTTTGGAATGCCATCCAAATGTGGGAGCGGGCTTGCTCGCGAAGGCGGTGTGTCAGCCAATACATAAGCTGACTGATCCACTGCTTTCGCGAGCAAGCCCGCTCCCACATTTTTGACCGCGTTCAACCTGATCTACCGAGGTCTGCATGTCTTTCGATCTCACCGCGCGTCTTGCGGCTCGTCGTGCCGAACACCTGTATCGCCAACGTCCACTGCTGCAGAGCCCGCAAGGCCCTGAAGTGGTGGTCGACGGCCAGCCGTTGCTGGCGTTCTGCAACAACGATTACCTGGGCCTGGCCAATCACCCGCAAGTGATTGAAGCCTGGCGCGTGGGCGCAGCGCGTTGGGGTGTCGGTGGCGGCGCTTCGCATCTGGTGATTGGCCACAGCACGCCGCACCATGAACTGGAAGAGGCCCTCGCCGACCTGACCGGTCGCCCGCGAGCGCTGTTGTTCACCACCGGTTACTTGGCCAACCTCGGAGCCGTCACGGCGCTGGTGGGGCAGGGCGATACGGTGCTGGAAGACCGTCTTAACCACGCCTCGTTGCTGGATGCCGGTTTGCTCTCCGGCGCGCGCTTCAACCGTTATCTGCACAACGACGCCGTCAGCCTGGCCAAGCGCCTGGAGAAAGCCACCGGCAATACGCTGGTGGTCACCGATGGCGTGTTCAGCATGGACGGCGACCTGGCTGACCTGCCGGCACTGGCCCGTGAAGCCCGAGCCAAGGGCGCATGGCTGATGGTGGATGACGCCCATGGCTTCGGGCCTTTGGGCGCCAACGGTGGTGGGATCGTCGAGCATTTTGGCTTGAGCCAGGAAGATGTGCCGGTGCTGGTCGGCACCCTCGGCAAGGCCTTCGGTACTGCCGGCGCGTTTGTGGCGGGCAGCGAAGAGCTGATCGAAAGCCTGATCCAGTTCGCCCGCCCGTATATCTACACCACCAGCCAACCGCCGGCACTGGCCTGCGCCACGCTGAAAAGCCTGGAACTGCTGCGCACCGAGCATTGGCGCCGTGAGCATCTCAATGGGCTGATCCGCCAATTCCGCCAGGGCGCCGAGCAGATTGGCCTGGAGCTGATGGACAGTTTCACGCCGATCCAGCCGATCATGATTGGCGACAGTGCCCGTGCGATGCGTTTGTCGCAGATGCTGCGTGAGCGCGGGCTGATGGTGACCGCGATCCGGCCACCGACCGTGCCTGCCGGTAGCGCCCGTCTGCGGGTAACCCTGACGGCGGCCCACAGTGAAGCCCAGGTGCAGCTATTGTTAAACGCATTGGAAGAGTGTTTCCGCTTGTTAGGCCAGGAGCCCGACCATGCGTGATCGACTGATATTGCTGCCTGGCTGGGGGCTCGGCATTTCGCCGCTGGAACCGTTGGCGGCGGTGTTGCAGGGGCTGGATGAACACTTGCAGGTGCAGATCGAACCGTTGCCGGTGCTGGCTTCCAGTGACCTCGACGAATGGCTCGACGAACTGGACGCCAGCCTGCCGGACAATGCTTGGCTGGGCGGCTGGTCCCTCGGCGGGATGCTGGCTTCGGAGCTTGCAGCGCGCCGCGGTGATCGTTGCTGCGGCCTGGTGACTCTGGCCAGTAACCCGTGTTTTGTCGCCCATGGCGGCTGGCCGAGCGCAATGCCCGGCGAAACCTTCGATGCGTTTCTCGCGGGTTGCAATGCCGATTCTCAAGTCACGCTCAAGCGCTTTGGTTTGTTGTGCGCCAAGGGCGCGGAAGATCCTCGCGGGTTGGCGCGCTTGTTGGTCAGCGGGGCGCCGAATACGCCTTCTCCGGTCTTGATGACCGGCCTTGAGTTACTCGCTCAGATGGATACACGTGAGGCGTTGCTGGCCTTTCGCGGCCCGCAGTTGCACCTGTTTGCCGGCATGGACGGCCTGGTGCCCGCCGAGGCGGCCAGTGATCTGCTGACGTTGTTGCCCGATGTTGAAATCGGCCTGATTGAACAGGCCGGTCACGCTTTTCTACTGGAGGACCCCCACGGCGTAGCGGGGGCCATCCAGGCTTTTTTGCACGAGTGCGGTGATGACTGATTTGTCCCATGTGTTGCCCGGCGGCTTGCCAGACAAGCGCCAGGTAGCGGCCTCCTTTTCCCGCGCAGCCGCGAGTTACGACAGTGTTGCCGAGTTGCAGCGTGCGGTGGGCAGCGAGCTGCTGCGACGTTTGCCCGATGGTATTTCGCCGCAACGCTGGCTGGATCTGGGCTGCGGTACGGGTTATTTCAGTCGCGTGCTGGGCCAGTCATTTCCGGATAGCCAGGGTTTGGCCCTGGATATCGCCGAGGGCATGCTCAACCACGCCCGGCCCTTGGGCGGCGCGCAACATTTTATCGCTGGGGATGCCGAGCGTTTGCCGTTGCAGGATTCCAGTTGCGGGCTGATCTATTCGAGCCTTGCCGTGCAGTGGTGTTCGGATTTTGCCGCAGTACTCAGCGAAGCGCGTCGCGTGTTGCAGCCCGGCGGCGTGCTGGCGTTTGCCAGCCTGTGCGTGGGTACGCTGGATGAGTTGCGCGAAAGCTGGCGCGCGGCGGATGGCATGGTTCACGTGAACCGCTTCCGGCCGTTCAGTGCCTATGAGCAACTGTGCGCGGCCAGTGGCTTGCGGGTGCGTAGCCTGGAGCAGTGTCCCCATGTGCTGCACTACCCTGACGTGCGCAGCCTGACCCACGAACTGAAAGCGTTGGGTGCGCACAATCTGAACCCGGGGCGCCCCGGAGGCTTGACGGGCCGGGCGCGGATTGTTGCACTGGTGCAAGCCTACGAGCAGTTCCGCCAGGCCCAGGGCCTGCCGGCGACTTATCAAGTGGTGTACGCCGTCCTGGAGAAACCTCTATGAATGCCGCTTACTTCATCACGGGGACCGACACCGACGTCGGCAAGACCACCATCGCCGCCGGCCTGCTGCATGCCGCGCGGCAAGCCGGCAAAAGCACTGCGGCGGGCAAGCCGGTGGCCTCGGGCTGCCAACTGACGCCCAAGGGGCTGCGCAATTCGGATGCCTTGGCGTTGCTGGCTGAATGCTCGCTGCCTTTGACCTATGCCGAGGTCAATCCGGTGGCGTTCGAGCCGGCCATCGCGCCGCATCTGGCGGCCCGCGAAGCCGGTGTGGCACTGACGGTTCAGTCGTTGTTGAAGCCCATGCAGCATATCCTCGCCAAGCAGGCCGACTTCACCCTGATTGAGGGCGCGGGCGGTTGGCGTGTGCCCTTGGCGGATCAGGACAATCTGTCGGACCTGGCCCAAGCGCTGAAGCTGCCGGTGATCCTGGTGGTGGGGGTGCGACTGGGCTGTATCAGCCATGCGTTGCTGACCGCCGAAGCCATCGCCCGGGACGGTTTGCCGCTGGCGGGCTGGGTAGCGAATATCATCGATCCGAAGACCTCTCGTCTGGAAGAAAACCTCGCGACCCTGGCTGAACGACTTCCCGCGCCATGCCTGGGAAGGGTGCCCAAGCTCAAGCATCCCAGCGCCGAGGCGGTCGCCGGGTACTTGCAACTGGACCTGCTTGACTAGTTTTGCCTATCAATAAGGCATTATGCCATTAGTGTTTTTAACGGGCCTTTTGCCGGTATGTCTGCTTCAATAAGATTTCACGATTCTCTTTCAGGCAGGTTCACGCCATGGAAATCTCTGGCAGCAGTGCGTTTTACTCGGGGCTGAGCGCGATTCAGACCGGGCAGAACCGTGTCGACCAGGCCGCCGGCAAGATCGCCAGCGCCGCTACTACCCAGCCTTCGGACGCGCAAAATGATCGTTTGCGTTCGGTAGACGCCAATCAGGCAAGCAACTCGGCAAGCAATATGGTCGAGATGGCCCAAGGCAAGTTCCAAGTAGAACTGGGCGCCAAAGTGGCCAAGGCTTCCGACGAAATGCTCGGCACGTTGATCGATACCTACGCTTGAATATTGCGCTCTCCAGGTTCTCTGTGGGAGCTGGCTTGCCTGCGATAATGTCGCCCCAATCCTCCTGAAGCACCGTGGCGCCTGCATCGCAGGCAAGCCAGCTCCCACCCTGATCCCCGTCACCCTCGATTCCTTCTAAACCCTTGGAACTCCATGCGGCATTTCGCTGCAGGCCTTGCCGTGCCTGACGTTGACCTGCGTCATGACAAACGGCATTTGCACGACGCTTGACAAGGATAGGTCGTAAACGTATGTTTCAAACAACTGTTTGACCGCTACAACAATCCACGCGGTTGTTCATCCCAGATACATCAGCAGAGGTTTATCGCTATGCCTGACTACAAGGCCCCCTTGCGTGATATTCGCTTCGTTCGTGACGAACTGCTCGGCTATGAAGCGCATTATCAGAGCCTGCCGGCTTGCCAGGACGCTACCCCGGACATGGTTGACGCCATTCTCGAAGAAGGCGCCAAGTTCTGTGAGCAGGTACTGGCACCGCTGAACCGCGTGGGTGACATCGAAGGTTGCACCTGGAGCGAGTCAGGCGTTAAGACCCCTACCGGTTTCAAAGAAGCCTACAAACAATTCGTCGAAGGCGGCTGGCCAAGCCTGGCCCACGACGTGGCGCACGGTGGCCAAGGCCTGCCGGAGTCCCTGGGCCTGGCAGTCAGCGAAATGGTCGGCGAAGCCAACTGGTCGTGGGGCATGTACCCGGGCCTGTCCCATGGCGCGATGAACACCATTTCCGAGCACGGCACCCCCGAGCAGCAAGAGGCTTACCTGACCAAGTTGGTGTCGGGTGAGTGGACTGGCACCATGTGCCTGACCGAGCCGCACTGCGGCACCGACCTCGGCATGCTGCGCACCAAGGCCGAGCCTCAGGCCGATGGTTCCTACAAGGTTTCCGGCACCAAGATCTTCATCTCGGCCGGTGAACACGACATGGCCGACAACATCGTCCACATCGTGCTGGCCCGCCTGCCGGACGCACCGGCTGGCACCAAAGGCATTTCGCTGTTCATCGTTCCCAAGTTCGTACCGAACGCCGACGGTTCGATTGGCGAGCGCAACGCGGTGTCCTGTGGCTCCCTGGAACACAAGATGGGCATCCACGGTAACGCCACCTGCGTGATGAACTTCGACGCGGCCACTGGTTTCCTGATCGGCCCGGCGAACAAAGGCCTGAACTGCATGTTCACCTTTATGAACACCGCTCGTTTGGGTACCGCGCTGCAAGGCCTGTCCCACGCTGAAATCGGCTTCCAGGGCGGCCTGAAATACGCTCGTGACCGCCTGCAAATGCGCTCCCTGACTGGCCCGAAAGCGCCAGACAAGGCAGCCGACCCGATCATCGTGCACCCTGACGTGCGCCGCATGCTGCTGACCATGAAAGCCTTCGCCGAAGGCAACCGCGCGATGGTGTACTTCACCGCCAAGCAGGTTGACGTGGTCAAGTACGGCACCGACGACGAAGCCAAGAAACAGGCTGACGCACTGCTGGCCTTCATGACCCCGATCGCCAAGGCGTTCATGACCGAAGTCGGTTTTGAAGCTGCCAACCACGGCGTGCAAATCTACGGCGGCCACGGCTTCATCGCCGAGTGGGGCATGGAGCAGAACGTTCGCGACAGCCGCATTTCGATGCTGTACGAAGGCACCACCGGTATCCAGGCCCTCGACCTGCTGGGCCGTAAAGTGCTGATGACCCAAGGCGAAGCGCTGAAGGGCTTCACCAAGATCGTCCACAAGTTCTGCCAGGCCAACGAAGGCAACGAAGCGGTACAAGAATTCGTTGCACCGCTGGCGGCACTGAACAAAGAGTGGGGCGAGTTGACCATGAAGGTCGGCATGGCGGCCATGAAAGACCGTGAAGAAGTCGGCGCCGCTTCGGTGGATTACCTGATGTACTCCGGCTACGCCTGCCTGGCTTACTTCTGGGCTGACATGGCCCGCCTGGCCGCTGAGAAACTGGCTGCCGGCACCACCGAAGAAGGCTTCTACACCGCCAAGCTGCAGACTGCGCGCTTCTACTTCCAGCGCATCCTGCCGCGTACCCGCACCCACGTTGCAACCATGCTGTCGGGCGCCAACAACCTGATGGACATGAAAGAAGAGAACTTCGACCTGGGCTACTAAGCCTCGACGGGTTCATTTCAAAAGCCGCCGCTCCTTCGGGAGCGGCGGCTTTTTTATCGTCCCCATGCTCCGCTCGGGATTGCAGCCTGGGATGCTCTGCGTCCCGCTCCATGCCACTCAATAAAAAACCACAGCGCAGCACTCAGGGATTGCGCCGCTCGGCCGTTAAAGTGATGGCAATGTGATACGCATCACATCGAATGTGCTTAACTGTGATCAGTGAAGGCACTGTGCCATCTTTTTAGTGGGTCGGAGCTTTACCCTTGCCACGCGTGTCTGCTTTACGTTTCAGTCATTTTTTACCTTCACTGCTGTTGCTGCTGGCGGGGCTCTCGGCTGCGTACGTGAAGGACCTCAATGTGTTCTTCACCTCACTGTTCAATGTGCTGCCGACCCTCGTACTGCTGCTAGGCGGTTCGTACTGCGCGGTTTACCGTCGCCAGCGCGAACTGTTCCTGATGCTCACGGTGTACGTGGTCTATTTCCTGCTGGACACCCAGACCGATTACTACCGCGACCACGGCCGTGTTCGAGAGGACGCGGCCGTGGTCTTCCATCTGTGTTGCCTGTTGTTGCCGCTGCTGTTCGGCATCTATGCGGTCTGGCAGGAAAAAACCCACCTGTTTCGCGACTTCGTCGCACGGTGCGCGGTGCTGCTTGCGATCGGCAGCGTGGCGCTGGCCCTTGAGCAAAGTTTCCCCCAGGCGCTGTTGAGCTGGTTGGCCGAGATTCGCTGGCCCGCCTTGCATGGCCGCTGGATGAGCCTGATCCAGTTGTCGTACCCGATGTTCCTGATTGGCTTTGTGACCTTGGCCGCGCAGTACTGGTACCAGCCAAGACCGTTGCACGCCGCGCAACTGGTGGGTTTGCTGGGTTTGTTCTGGATGTTGCCGCAGACTTTCATCCTGCCGTTCACCCTGAACATCATGTGCAGCCAGGTGATGCTGATGATTGCCGCCGGCGTGGCCCACGAGGCTTATCAAATGGCCTTCCGTGACGAACTGACCGGCCTGCCGGGCCGCCGCGCACTCAACGAACGCATGCAGCGCCTGGGGCGCAACTATGTGCTGGCCATGGGCGACGTTGATCATTTCAAGCGCTTCAACGACACCCATGGCCACGATGTTGGCGACCAGGTACTGCGCCTGGTGGCCAGCAAGCTGTCCAAGGTCAACGGCGGCGGCCGGGCTTATCGGTATGGCGGTGAAGAGTTTGCCGTGGTGTTCGCCGGCAAGACCCTGGATGAATGCCTGCCGCACCTCGAAGAAATCCGCGAAATCATCGCCAACTACGACATCAAGCTGCGTAACCCCGATCGTCCCAACGATGATCAACAGGGCCGACAACGTCGTGCAGGCAGTGGTGCGTCAAGCGTGTCGGTGACCGTCAGCATCGGCGTCGCCGAGCGCCAGGCCGAGCAGCGCAGCCCTGAAGAAGTGCTCAAATCCGCCGATCAGGCGCTGTACAACGCCAAGGGCGCGGGGCGTAACTGCGTGGTCGCTTCGGGGCAGACCCGCCGCGGCGCGGTGCGCATGGACAGCGCTGCCGGTTGAGTGATGGTGGTGTATTCAGCGGCCCTACTGTGATTGTCCGGTGGGCCGTGCGGCAGTAGGTTGGAGGCATCTGCTGCCGGAGACATTGCCATGCCTGACTATAAAGCTCCCCTGCGCGACATGCGCTTTCTGATCGATCACGTTTTTGACTTCCACGGCCACTACGCGGCGCTGGGGGCAACTGACGCGAGCCCGGACATGGTCGGCGCGATCCTCGAAGAAGGCGCGAAGTTCTGCGAAAACGTTCTCTCGCCGTTGAACCGTTCCGGCGACGAAGAGGGCTGCCATTTCGACAACGGCGTGGTGACCACGCCAAAGGGCTTCAAGGAAGCCTTCGCCCAGTACGTGGAAGGCGGCTGGCACGGTTTGGCTGCAGACCCGGCCTACGGTGGGCAGGGCTTGCCAATGTCCCTGGGCCTGGTGCTCGCGGAGATGATCTCCTCCAGCAACACGTCCTGGGGCATGTACCCTGGCCTGACCCACGGTGCGATGTCGGCGATCCGTGCCCATGGCACTGAAGAACAGAAAAACACCTACCTGAGCAAACTCACCGCCGGCCAGTGGACGGGCACTATGTGCCTGACCGAAGCCCATTGCGGCACCGATCTGGGGCTGATCAAGACCCGCGCCGTGCCTCAGGCAGACGGCAGCTACGCGATCACCGGCAGCAAGATTTTCATCTCGGCCGGCGAGCACGACATGAGTGAAAACATCATCCACCTGGTGCTGGCCAAGCTGCCGGACGCGCCGGCCGGGACCAAGGGTATTTCGCTGTTTATCGTGCCTAAATTCCACGCCAACTCGGGTGAACGCAATGCGATGGCGTGCGGCTCGATCGAACACAAGATGGGCATCAAGGCTTCGGCCACCTGTGTGCTGAACTTCGATGGCGCCCGGGGCTTCCTGATCGGTGAGGCGAACAAGGGCCTGAACTGCATGTTCACCATGATGAACCATGCGCGGTTGGGCACCGGCATGCAGGGCCTTTGCCTGGGTGAAGCGAGCTTCCAGGGCGCGATCAAGTACGCCAACGACCGCTTGCAGATGCGTTCGCTGACCGGTGCCAAGGCTCCGGAAAAAGCCGCCGACCCGATCATCGTCCACCCGGATGTGCGGCGCATGTTGCTGACCATGAAAGCTTTCAACGAAGGCAACCGGGCGCTGACCTACTTCTGCGCGCAGTTACTCGATACCGCGCACTTGAGCGGCGACGAAGGTCAGCGTCAGGAGGCTGAAGACCTGTTGGCTTTCCTTACGCCGATCTGCAAAGCCTTCATGACCGAAACCGGGCTGGAGGTGACCAACCATGGCATGCAAGTGTTCGGCGGCCATGGCTACATTCGTGAGTGGGGCATGGAGCAGTTGGTGCGGGACTGCCGGATTGCGCCGATCTATGAAGGCACCAATGGCATCCAGGCACTGGATTTGCTCGGACGCAAGGTGCTCGGCAGCCAGGGCAAGCTGCTGCGGGGCTTTACCAAGATCGTCCACAAGTTCTGCGCGGCAAACGCCGAGCATCCGCAACTCAAGGGCCATGTGGCGCAGCTCAATGAGTTGAATCAGCAATGGGGCGAACTGACGGTCAAGGTCGGCATGGCCGCCATGAAGAATCCGGATGAAGTCGGCGCGGCGGCCCTGGATTACCTCATGTACAGCGGCTACATCATCCTCGCCTATCTGTGGCTGCGCATGGCGTTGGTGGCACAGGAGCAGTTGGACAGCGGCAGCGGTGATGCCGATTACGCTCGAGGCAAGCTGGCGACATGCGAGTTCTACTTCAAGCGCCTGCTACCGCGCACGGCAGCCCACCGGGCGGCAGTGGAGGCGGGCAGCGAATGCCTGATGAGTCTGCCCGCGGAGCTGTTCGCGCTTTAGTGACCGTAAAATACTTGTTGGTCATGATCAGACCCTATGTGTCACAAAAGTTGTTCGGTTACACTCGGGGTCTGTAAAACTGACCCCACCCGAATAACGTTTTAGTTCTCACGAGGTTTGCCATGGCTGACTACAAAGCGCCGCTGCGCGATATGCGCTTCGTCCTCAACGAAGTTTTCGAGGTCGCCAAACTCTGGGCCCAACTGCCTGCGCTGGCGGAGACCGTCGACGCCGAGACCGTTGAGGCAATCCTCGAAGAAGCCGGCAAAGTCACCTCCAAGACCGTCGCCCCGCTCAGCCGTGGCGGCGACGAAGAAGGCTGCCGCTGGGAGAATGGCGCGGTCTTCACCCCGGCCGGCTTCAAGGACGCCTACAAGACATACGCCGAAGGCGGTTGGGTAGGCGTCGGTGGTGACCCGACCTACGGCGGCATGGGCATGCCCAAGGCGGTATCGGCCCAGGTTGAAGAGATGATCAACTCCTCGGGCCTGGCCTTTGGCCTGTACCCGATGCTGACGTCCGGCGCCTGCGTGTCGATCAACACCCACGCCAGCGAAGAACTCAAGGCCACCTACCTGCCGAATATGTATTCGGGCGTGTGGGCCGGCTCCATGTGCCTGACCGAGCCTCATGCGGGCACCGACCTGGGGATTATTCGGACCAAGGCCGAGCCTCAGGCAGACGGTTCCTACAAGGTCAGCGGCACCAAGATCTTCATCACCGGTGGCGAGCACGACCTCACCGACAACATCATCCACCTGGTGCTGGCCAAGCTGCCGGACGCACCCGCCGGTCCCAAGGGCATCTCGCTGTTCCTGGTGCCCAAGTTCATGGTCAATGCCGACGGCAGCCTGGGCGCGCGCAACCCGGTGACCTGTGGCTCCATCGAACACAAGATGGGCATCCAGGCTTCTGCGACGTGTGTAATGAACTTCGACGAAGCCGTGGGCTACCTGGTGGGCGAGCCGAACCGTGGCCTGGCGGCGATGTTCACCATGATGAATTACGAGCGCCTGGGTGTCGGCATCCAAGGCCTGGCTTCCGGCGAGCGCTCTTATCAGAACGCTATCGAATACGCCCGCGACCGCCTGCAAAGCCGTTCGCCAACCGGTCCAAAAGCCAAGGATAAGGCTGCCGACCCGATCATCGTCCACCCGGACGTGCGGCGCATGCTGCTGACCATGAAAGCCTCGAACGAAGGTGGCCGCGCATTCTCCACCTACGTGGCGATGCAACTCGACACCGCGAAGTTCAGCGAAGACGCCACCACCCGCAAACGTGCGGACGACCTGGTTGCCTTGCTGACCCCGGTTGCCAAGGCGTTCCTGACGGACCTGGGCCTGGAAACCACCGTGCACGGCCAGCAGATTTTCGGCGGCCACGGCTACATTCGCGAATGGGGCCAGGAGCAACTGGTGCGTGATGTGCGCATCACCCAGATCTACGAAGGCACCAACGGCATTCAGGCCCTGGACCTGGTGGGACGCAAGATCGTTGGCAGCGGCGGGGCGTTCTATAAGTTGTTCGCCGACGAGATCCGCCATTTCACCGCCACTGCAGGCGCTGAACTGGCCGAGTTCACCAAGCCGCTGAACGCGGCGGTGGATGATCTGGACGATCTGACCGCCTGGCTGCTGGATCGCGCCAAGTCCAACCCGAATGAAATCGGTGCGGCGTCGGTGGAATACCTGCACGCGTTCGGCTACATGGCCTATGCCTACATGTGGGCCCTGATGGCCAAGGCGGCCTTGGGCAAAGAGGCTCAGGAAGATTTCTACGCCAGCAAACTGGGCACCGCGCGTTTCTACTTTGCCCGCTTGCTGCCGAGGATCGCGTCCCTCAGTGCTTCGGTAAAAGCCGGTAGCGAATCGCTGTTTTTGCTGGATGAAGCACTGTTCTAAGGGTTTGGAGGGCGTGTAAGCATTCTCTTACATGACGTGCTGCTATTCGTCCTCTATCGCCACATTGGATCCACGGATAATCTACTTCACATGGACGTCGCGCAGGAAGCGCAAAGCAACAACACGGACACGTAGGATTCTGCCAGGAAGGCGGAGTGAAATGGATGTCAGGGAAACAGTCTGCAAAGCCCCGCTTCGGCGGGGTTTTCTTTTGCCTGCGAAAAAGTCAGACAGGCGCGTTCATCACGTCTTCCAGCAGCGTACGCAACAATTCCAACGTTGCTTGCTGACGCTGCACATCCCGGCACACCAATCCTACTTTCAGCGGCACCCGTGGTTCGCTCAGGGGTTTCCACAGCAACGCCTTGCTGTTGTGTTCGTCCTGGGAGCGCCCGGGCAGAACTGTCGCCAGCTTGGTGTAGGGCAGGCTGTCGAGAATCCCCACCATCGTATTCAACTCTGCCTGCACTTGCGGACGACGGCCCAGGTTCGCCAGTTGGCCCTGCCAAATCTGCCGTACCTGAAACTCCTCCCCCAGCAGCAACATCGGTAGCTCGGCGGCTTGCTTCAAGGAGACTTTCTTGAATTCCCGCAGCGGGTGGTCAGACGGGATGACCACCTTGAGTTCATCTTCATACAGCAGCACACCGTGCAGCCCCGGCTGGCGCGGCGGCAGGTAGCTGATGCCGATGTCGAGCGAGCCGTTGAGCAGCCGGCGTTCGATTTCCATACCGGTCAGTTCGTAGATCTGTACCACCAAATGCGGCTGGGCCTTGCGCACCCGTTCGAGCATCTGCGGCACCAGGCTGGTGTGCACGGTTTGCAGCACGCCGATCGCCAGGGTACGCAACGCCTGGCCCTTGAAGTTGCGCAGGGCTTCCACGGCTTGCTGCATGCCGTCGAGTAAGGGCAGGGCGTGGTTGTATAAGGTATGGGCGGCGAGAGTTGGCAGCAGGCGCTTGCTGCTGCGTTCGAACAGGCTCACATCGAGGTTCTGTTCGAGCTGGCGAATCTGCTGCGACAAGGCGGGTTGGGAGATCGACAGGCGCTCTGCAGCCCGGCCCACGTGGCCTTCTTCATACACCGCGACGAAATAACGCAGTTGCTTGAAATCCATAAGTAACGCTTATCGAAAATGCTGGAAAATCGAAATGGCCGAGTGCCCCCGAGACGCCTAGTCTAGCGCCTATTCACAGGGCTTACAGGGCCGAAAAGTGCGATGAGTAGTGTTTATGTTGACGGTGTTTGCATAGGCAGGGCAAAAAACCTCAGCCGTGGGTTGATAGGTAATACCGACCAAGGTGCGATTGCCAGCGGGGTTTATCCATGAACCTGTTCAACCTGCGTCGCCCGGTCCCCAGCCTTGATGATCTGATCCTCGATGCGAAAACTCCGACACTGCGAGACGACCTTTCCAGCAACTGCCTGATGCCCAGCGTGACTCGTCCGCCCCAGGTGTTTGTACGCGGCCAGGGTTCCTGGCTATGGGACAGCGAAGACCGCGCCTATCTCGACTTCAGCCAGGGTGGCGGCGCCAACAGCTTGGGCCATAGCCCGCAGGTACTGACCCAGGCGTTGGCCGATCAGGCCCAATCACTGATCAACCCCGGCCACGGCCTGCACAACCGCATTCAACTGAGCCTCGCCGATCGCCTGTGCCACCGCACCGGCAGCGACCAGGCCTACCTGCTCAACAGCGGCGCTGAAGCCTGCGAAGCGGCGATCAAGCTGGCGCGCAAATGGGGCCAACTGCACCGCGGTGGCGCCTATCGCATCATCACCGCCAGCAACGGTTGCCATGGCCGCAGCTTTGCGGCGATGTCGGCATCGGCCGCTGCCAGTGAAAACCGTTTTGAGCCGCAATTGCCGGGCTTCAGTCACGTGCCGTTCAACGATCTGTCTGCATTACATGCAGCCGTCGACGCACAGACGGTGGCCATCATGCTGGAGCCGATCCAGAACGATGCCGGCGTCATCCCTGCGACCGAGCATTACCTCAAGGGCGTCGAACGCCTGTGCCGCGAGCTGGGCATCCTGTTGATCCTCGACGAAGTGCAAACCGGCACTGGGCGCTGTGGCACCTTGCTCGCCGAACAGCACTATGGCGTACGCGCCGACATTATCTGCCTGGGCAAGGGCTTGGGTGGAGGTGTGCCGCTGGCGGCGTTGCTTGCGCGGGGCAAGGCGTGCTGTTTCGAACTCGGTGAGCTAGAAGGCACCCACCACGGCAATGCGCTGATGGCATCTGCTGGCGTAGCGGTGCTCGATACGGTGTTGAACCACGGATTTCTTGAACACATCTGCGAGGTCGGCGCGTACATGGGCGATGGATTGGCCCGCCTGGCTCATCGTTATGGTCAGGGCGAGCTACGTGGCCAGGGCCTGCTTTGGGGCCTGAGCCTGTCGGAAGATTCGGCAGATGCGGTGGTAAAGGCAGCGCTGAGTGAAGGACTGATCCTGAGCGCGCCGCAACCCGACTGCCTGCGCTTCACTCCGGCGCTCACCCTGAGCAAAAGCAACACCGACGAAATGCTCCTGCGCCTGGCGCGAGCGTTCTCCCGAGTGCGTACCGCACAGCTGCAATGCCGCAAGGGCATTGCCGTTTAACCCCTTATTTCCTGAACCGTCTCGCGGTATACGCGGCGCCTCCAGCCTGATTCTTTTGGCAGGGGGCGTTTTTTTGTCTGCGTAATTTTTGGATTGAAAAGGGTGCTTGAGCATCGTTGGGAAAAATGGCCTTTTAGCGGACGTCGGCAAGGACTGCCGATTGGGCGTGGAGTTTTTCTTTACGTCCCATTTTTAATCTATACCACTGGGTGGTATGTTTATGGAGATGGATATCCATGAGGCTAAGGTTGTTCAAAACCCGGTATTTTGCGAATTCGGCTAGCAAGGCCTGGATTTGCGATTCGGAGTTGAAGGAGGCGTTTGGCGAGTTGCTCAGAGGGCAAGCGGATAATCTCGGAGGAGGTGTTTGGAAAAAACGCCTGAACCAAAACAGGCATCGCTCCATTGTCCTGGCCAAGGGCAGGCATTACTGGGTTTATCACTCTCTTTTTGACAAGCAGAAACAAAGCAATATCAGCCAGAAGGAACTCGTCAATTTGCGGCTGCTGGCCAAAGTCTACGAAGAATTAAACGAAGCACAGGTTCAACACCTTCTGGATGTCAGGGAGTTTGTGGAGATACATCATGACCAAAAAATATGAAACGGAAGTGCTTGAGTCCATCCACCAATCTGCTCAAGCGCTATATGCAATAGGTGCCATCAGCAAAACCACTCTACGTGAGTTCGATGAGGCATGCCTTGCTTCGGTCCCAGCGCAAATTCAGGCTGAGCAAATCAAACAACTACGCGAGCGCAGCCACGTCAGCCAACCTGTATTTGCCCGTTACTTGAACACCAGCGCCTCCACGGTGAAGCAATGGGAGTCAGGTGAGAAGCGGCCCAGCGGCATGGCGCTCAAGCTGTTGAGCATCGTGCAGAAGCATGGTTTGGAAATTCTGGCCTGAAGATGGCCCGGTGCCAGATCCCACTGAACCCTTACCAACGGCCAAGGTCGATTAGCTTGTACGGCTCACACGAGCCGATTTTCTGGAGCTGAACCCATGGATATCATTCGCATCATCATCGCCATTCTGCTGCCGCCACTGGGTGTGTTCCTGCAAGTGGGTTTCGCCGGCGCGTTCTGGCTGAATATTCTGCTGACCTTGTGCGGTTATATCCCGGGTATCGTGCACGCGGTGTACATCATCGCCAAACGCTAAAAAGACCTCAGCCTTTCGCGATAAGCCGTGAGTTTCGCTCGTTGCGAAAGGCCAGTTGCTCGATGGTCTGGGTGGCGTGCTCCGCTTCTTCACGGGCCTGAAGGATCAGCCCGTGGTGCTCCGATTTGCTGCACACCGGGTCGGCATTGCTGGCATCCCCGGTCAGCATGAACGCCTGGCAGCGGCAGCCGCCGAAGTCCTTTTCCTTCTCATCGCATGAACGGCACGGCTCGGGCATCCAGTCGTAGCCGCGAAAGCGGTTGAAGCCGAACGAGTCGTACCAGATGTGTTGCATGCTGTGGTCGCGCACGTTAGGAAATTGCACCGGCATCTGTCGGGCGCCGTGGCACGGCAGGGCAGTACCGTCCGGCGTCACTGTCAGAAAGATGCTGCCCCAGCCATTCATGCAGGCTTTCGGGCGTTCCTCGTAGTAATCCGGCGTGACGAAGATCAGCTTGCACGGGTGGCCTTCGGCTTCGAGTTTGGCGCGGTATTCGTTGGTGATGCGTTCGGCGCGCACCAGCTGCTCCTGGGTCGGCAACAGGCCGACACGATTGAGCTGGGCCCAGCCGTAGAACTGGCAGGTGGCTAGCTCGACAAAGTCCGCTTCCAGGGCAATGCACAGCTCAATGATGCGATCGATCTTGTCGATATTGTGCCGATGGGTGACGAAGTTCAGCACCATCGGGTAGCCGTGGGCTTTTACTGCCCGGGCCATTTCGAGTTTTTGCGCGAAGGCTTTTTTCGAGCCGGCCAGCAGGTTGTTCACTTGCTCGTCGCTGGCCTGGAAGCTGATCTGGATATGGTCCAGGCCCGCCTTCTTGAAGTCGCTGATTTTCTGCTCGGTGAGGCCGATGCCGGACGTGATCAGGTTGGTGTAGAAACCCAACTTGCGCGCCTCGGCGATCAGTTCGGCGAGGTCCTGGCGCACCAGCGGCTCGCCGCCGGAGAACCCCAGTTGCGCGGCGCCCATTTCCCGGGCTTCGCGAAATACCTTGATCCACTGTTCGGTGCTCAGCTCCTTGCCCTGCTCGGCGAAATCCAGCGGATTGGAGCAATACGGGCATTGCAGCGGGCAGCGATACGTCAGCTCGGCCAGCAACCACAGAGGGAGGCCGATCTCCGGTTTCGGTGGCAGGTCAGGCAAGTTCGATCCAGTGCTGAGCACGGGCAACCTCCATGAATTGCTCGATGTCTTCACCGAGCTCGGGCACGCCAGGGAATTGCTTGTCCAGCTCGGCAATGATCGCGCTTACATCGCGCTCGCCATCGATCAAGCCACCGATCAGCGCGGCGCTGTCGTTGAGCTTGATCATGCCTTCCGGGTACAGCAACACATGGCCTTTCTGCGCCGGTTCGTACTGGAAGCGATATCCCTGGCGCCAGGTCGGTTTTTTGCTGCGATCGAAGCTCATAGGGTGATCCCCTTATGCCATACACGCTGATCAGTCACGCTGTGATACGGCGGGCGTTTCAGTTCGTAAGCCATGCTCATGGCATCGAGCATGCTCCAAAGAATGTCCAGTTTGAACTGGAGAATTTCCAGCATGCGCTCCTGGCCTTCGCGGGTGGTGTAGTGCTGCAAGGTGATTGCCAGACCGTGCTCCACATCCCGGCGAGCCTGGCCCAGACGGGTGCGGAAATACTCGTAGCCTGCCGGGTCGATCCACGGGTAGTGCTGGGGCCAGCTGTCGAGGCGCGACTGGTGGATCTGTGGGGCGAACAATTCGGTCAGGGAACTGCTGGCAGCTTCTTGCCAGCTGGCGCGACGGGCGAAGTTGACGTAGGCATCTACCGCAAATCGTACGCCGGGCAGTACCAATTCCTGGGCGCGCAGTTGATCCGGGTCCAGGCCGACTGCCTGGCCCAGGCGCAGCCAGGCTTCAATGCCGCCGTCTTCGCCGGGGGCGCCGTCGTGATCCAGCAGGCGCTGGATCCACTCACGACGAATCTCCCGGTCCGGGCAGTTGGCCAGGATCGCGGCGTCCTTGAGGGGAATGTTCACCTGATAATAAAAACGGTTGGCGACCCAACCCTGGATCTGCTCGCGGGTGGCCCGGCCTTCATACATCGCCACGTGATACGGGTGATGAATATGGTAGAACGCGCCCTTGGCCCTCAGGGCCTGTTCAAACTCGGCAGTGGTCAGCGGTGTGTCAGTCATTTGGCTCACTCCTACAATTCAATGCTCATGCCGTCGTACGCCACTTCCACATTGCGTCGCAGCAGCTCGGCTCGCTCGGGCGAGTCCTCATCCAGGATCGGGTTGGTGTTGTTGATGTGGATAAGCACCTTGCGCTGCTTGGGCAACTGCTCCAGCACTTCCAGCATGCCGCCGGGGCCGTTTTGCGCAAGGTGGCCCATCTCGCGACCGGTACGGGTGCCGACGCCACGGCGCTGCATTTCATCGTCATCCCACATCGTGCCGTCCACCAGCAGGCAATCGCTGCCGGCCATGATCTCCAGCAGCGGCCCGTCGACCTTGCCCAGGCCCGGCGCATAGAACAGCTTGCCGCCGGTGCGCAGGTCTTCGACGATCAGGCCGATGTTGTCGCCCGGGTGTGGGTCGAATCGGTGAGGCGAGTAGGGCGGTGCCGCGCTGCGCAGGGGTAGCGGTGTGAAACGCAGGTTAGGGCAGGCGGGAATGGTGAAGCTGGCGTCCAGCTCGATGCGGTTCCAGGCCAGGCCGCCATTCCAGTGGGTCAGCATGGTGAACAGCGGGAAGCCGGTGCTCAGGTCCTCATGGACCATGTCGGTGCACCACACCTGGTGCGGGCAGCCTTCGCGCAGGCTGAGCAGGCCGGTGGTGTGGTCGATCTGGCTGTCCATCAGGATGATCGCGCTGATGCCGGTGTCCCGCAGTGCGCGACCGGGTTGCATCGGGGCGAACCCTTGAAGCTGGGCGCGGATGTCTGGCGAAGCGTTGCACAGCACCCAGTTCACGCCGTCATCGGAAATCGCGATGGACGACTGGGTACGCGCCTTGGCCCGCAGGCTACCGTCGCGAAAACCTGCGCAGTTCACGCAGTTGCAGTTCCATTGCGGGAAACCACCGCCCGCGGCGGAACCTAGAATCTGGACAAACATGGCCGCTCCACTACACATAACTCAAAAATAAAAACGCCCCGGGCGAGCCGAGGCGTTGCATTGCGATACAAAGCCAATCAGCGGCTGGCAAAGTACATGGTGACTTCAAAGCCGATACGCAGATCAGTGTAAGCAGGTTTGGACCAGGTCATGTTCTTACTCCTACGGATGGATGGGACATTTACTACCAATACATATAGTCCACCTCCAAGCGGAGATGTTCAGAGGTGTGCATGTGAATGTTACGTACTTCTTGTGAAGATAGCGCTGTCCTGTGGGAAAAAGCCTTTTACCGAAGCGGCAATGATCAGCCAGATAATTGCCAGGGGGCCGGCAGGCACTCGCTGTTAGCCACGCAGCGCCAGCCGCCTGCAGCAGCATTGAGATGCTGTGCCGCTTCCATTAAATCCTGGCGGGTGCGGGTCTGGATGAAATCTCGCAGCTGTTGGATGTAATCCGACGGGTGGCCTGCCAAATGCGCGTGCCAGAGCAGTTCGGTGGCTTGGGCGGTGGGTAGGGCGTCGAGGGAAAATTGCTGGGCCAGATCGTTTGGCAGTTCGCCGGCGTTGATCAGCGCGGGCAGCTGTTTCAGGAACGCGTGCAGGTGATCGAGGATTTGCGCGACGGAAACGTTCGGGGATTGCACCCCGAACAGCAGGCCGGTTTGTCCGTTGAATTGTCGGATACCGCTGAATACCGCGTAGCCCAGTTGCAGTTCGACCCGCAGGCGTTGGTAGAAAGGGGCCTGCAGTAGATGTGCGAGCAAACGCCAGCATGCCTCGTCGGCCAGGGACTGGGTCTGTGTAGGACAGAACAGCAGCAGCGCGCTGTCGCTGGAGTCGGTGCTTACTTCATGCCAAACCTGCTGGCCGCTGATTGATGGAAGCTTGCCGATAGTCGCTTCCGGTTGCCCCGGCAGTTTCCCCGCTGCGCTCTTTATCGCCATTTCGCAGGCGGCTGGCAGTCCGACGGCAAGTCCTTGCCAGCGAGCGGTCGACCATCGATCTTGCCCGGCCATCTGGTCTGCAGGTGTGATGCCGGCGCAATAGCCGGGCAATGTCTTGAGCAACTGCCGGATCGCCATGGTCTGTGCTGCGGCGGGTTGCGTCACAGTCGTTTCATCCAGCTGGGTCAGACCGCGTGCCACTTCCTCTACTATCGCGGGCATGGGTTCGTGCAGCCCGACCATCTTCAACTGCCAGTAACCGCCAATTGTCTCGAAAGACAGCTGGACGCCAGCCTGGCTGGCGTTCTCGCGCAACCGTGGGAAAAGCTCTGCATGCAGCGGCGAATCCAGATGCCAGCGCAGGTAAAGCGCGCCTTCATCTGTGTCGCCTGGCAGTGCTTGGCTGAAGGTCAACGCCGAAAGGTCCTTTCGGCCGCGGGAGCGATCCTGGGCGAACGTGCGCAAACCGCGATGGGCGCTGGTCTGGCCTCGAATCAACCCCGGGCGCTCTTCCTTGACCTCCGGGCGCAGGAACGGATTGGGGGGCGGCAGTTGCCAGGCGTGCCGGGACGGCGGCAATTGCAGCGAGTCCAACAGGACGTTGAGGGACGCGGCGCCATGTTCTGACAGGATGGGCTCGTGATTCTGTCGGGCCAATGCCAGGGCACCGCTGGCCTGTAGTTTGCGAGCGAGCAGCAGCGCGTACTCTTCCCGCAACAGGGTCCAGTCACTGTGGGCGAAAAAGCTCAGCCAGTCGTGCAGCAGTTCTTCGATCAGGGTCGTCTGTGGGCCTCCGTGAGTGTCCAGAGTGAACTTGATATCCAATACAGCCTGGCCGGCGAACTGATACAGGACAGTTGCGTTAATGGCGCTGACCAGCTGTTGCGTCTGCAACTCGGCGAGCAATCCGCCTGGCGCCGAAGCGTTCAGCCACAGGCAGAGGAAGTCCAACGCGTCAGGGGATGCCTCGCTTACCACAACCTGATGCCAGTAATGCTCATCGGTGTGTTGATAAGTACGTTGATTGCCGGCCAGCAACGCGGGCGCAGGCTTCTGTTGCAGCAGCGGTGCAGTCTTCAACGCAGCGCCAAACTGTTGCGCCAATGCCTCTAGCTCCGCCAGCGACTGAGGGCCCGCAAGGCTCAAGGTCATCTGCCCGGTCTGATAGAAACCTTCATAAAAATCCCGCAACGCCTGCTGAAAACCCTCACGTTCTACCGGCAAGCTATCCCGATTGCCCGCATGAAACGCCCGCAACGGATGATTCGCCGCAACACCTTCCAGCAACGCTTGTTGCTGTTGCGCCGTGGTGTCTTGCGACCAGGCGACAAATTCCGCGTGCAGCACTTCTCGCTCGCGCAGCTGGTCTTCAATGGCCAGGCGCGGATGGGCGAGCATATCCCCCAGGCGCTCCAACGCTGCCTCAAATGCCGAAACAGGCACCTCAAAGAAAAAGTCGGTAGTGCGTTCGCGGGTGCTGGCATTGACCTGCCCGCCCTGACGCTGCACGTAGGCCATCAGCCCTTCGTTCGCAGGAAAACGCTCGGTGCCCAGGAACAACAAATGCTCAAGAAAATGCGCCAGTCCCGGCCATGCCAAGGGCACATCGTGACTGCCCGCCGCAACGCGCAAGGCCGCCGCGCAGCGCTTCAAACGCGGAGCATGACGCAAGGAAACCCGCAGGCCGTTGGCCAGGGTCAATTGAAGGTGATGAGGGTGGGCCGGCGCAGGCATGAGCACTTCCGAAACGTAGGAAGTGCCTATGCTAGCGCAAACCTGCCGGATCAGTGCTTGTGCAACGCACCATAAAGCTCGGGACGCCGGTCCAGCAGGTAGCGATTGGCCGCGCGTGAGTCGACCATCAACTGCCGATCCAGAGTGCCGACAATCAACGCCTCATCGAGACCCGCCTGGGCAATGCGCTGGCCATCCGGCGCGGCGATGCTGCTTTGCCCGCAATACTGGATCTCGCCTTCCTGCCCACAGTAATTGGCGTAGGCCACATAACACTGGTTTTCAAACGCCCGGGCCCGCACGGTCACATCGGCGACGAAATCGAAGGGCATCATATTGGCCGTCGGTACCAGGATCAACTCCGCCCCGGCCAGCGCCAGGCGACGGGTGTTCTCCGGGAACTCCAGGTCATAGCAGATCAGGAAACCCAGCTTCCACCCGTTCAATTCCACCAGCGGGAAATCATCGTCGCCGGCGCTGAACATCGAGTTGTCGAGATCGCCAAACAGGTGCGTCTTGCGGTAGTTGCAGAGGCGTTGCCCATTGGCGTCGATCAACTGCACGGCGTTGTAGATCTGCCCATCTGCACCGCGTTCCGGATAGCCATACAGAATCGCCACGCCCGAATTTTTCGCCAGCGCGGCGATGGACTGCGCAGACGGGCCGTCCTGCGCTTCAGCCAGGGCGCCGACCGCTTCCACGCCGATGTTATAGCCGGTGAGAAACATCTCCGGCAGTACCAGCAGGTCGGCGTCGGTGGCCTCTTGCGCCAACTGATGCAGGCGCTTGAGATTGCCGGCCACGTCCAGCGGCAGAGGCGGGCATTGATACAGGGCGACACGCATGGGCAACTCCTTATTCGGGCAGAGCGATTGGCCCGATCTCGTCGAACACATCGCCCGGGCCCGGGTTCTGCGGGTGAGTGCTGCCGCCGAAGTGAGTCATGATGCCCCACACCGCATTCAGCGAGGTTTGCACGGCGCCTTCAACCCACGCAGGTGTCCACGATACGTCGTCGCCGGCGATGAAAATACCGCGTTGCTCCGCCGGCATGTCTTTCTGCATGAAGTGCGCGTACATCCGTTGGTTGTAGCGATAGTGGCCCGGCAGCGCACCCTTGAAAGCCCCGAGGAAGTGCGGGTCGGCTTCCCACGATACGGTGATCGGATCGCCGATGATCCGCGCGGCGATGTCGACTTTCGGGTAGATCTTTTTCAACGCGTCGAGGGCCAGTTTCACCCGCTTCTCGATGGGCTGCGGCAGCATTTTCAAGGCGTCGCTCATCCAGGAATAGGACAGGCAAATCACCCCTGGCTTGTCGTCGCCATTGTCGAACAGATAGGTGCCACGGGTCAGGCGGTCGGTCAGCGTCATGCTCATCAGGTCGCGGCCGGTCTCCGGATCCTTGTCCTTCCAGAATGGCCGGTCGACCATCACGAAGGTCTTCGACGACTGCATGTAGCGGGTGCGGTCGAGGGCCATCCACATCTTTTGCGAGAACAGGGTTTCGTCGCACTCGATCTGGGTGGTCAGCAGCCAGCTCTGGCAGGTGGTCAGCACGGCGGCGTATTCACGGGTGTCGCCGTAGTTGTCGGTGACCGCGAAACGGCCGTCCGGCGCGTGGGCAATGCGTTTGACCCCGGCCCGTGGCGCACCGTTGTGCAGCGAACTCAGGCTGGTGCCTTCGGGCCAGTGGGCGCAACGCTCCGGCACATGGCGCCAGATGCCCATGGGCACTTGGGCGACGCCGCCGACTACCAGGTGCTGGTGATCGTCGCAGTTGGTCATCACCACGCGGAAGATTTCCAGCATCGAGTTGGGGAAGTCCGAGTCCCAGCCACCGGTACCGAAGCCGACCTGGCCGAACACTTCACGGTGATGGAAGGACAACTTGGCGAACGCTTTGGAGGTCGCTACGAAGTCGTAGAAGGTGCGGTCGTCCCACAACGGAACCAGCGTATTCCACAGCTCTTTCAGACGCGGTACGTCGCGGTCGCGGATGGCTTGCTGGATATCGCTGAACTGCGAGCCGGCTTCCAGGGCGTCGGCCCAGGCGTCAGCCACTTCCTGGAACAGGGCAGGAAGGTCGGCGAGTTTCTGTGCGTAGTGCGTCTGGCCTTCGAGGTCGATGACCGTGCTGCCGGAGGCTGGGGTCAGTGGGTTGGGGAAGGGTTTGGTCTCAAGCCCGAGCTTGTCCACATAGTGGTAGAACGCAGTGGAGGACACCGGGAAGCGCATGCCGCCCAGTTCCGCGATGATGCCTTCGGCGCCTTCAAACGCCTGGGAGCGTAAGCGGCCACCCATTTTCGAGGCTTCGTACACCACGGGTTTCAGGCCCAGCTTC
This sequence comes from Pseudomonas sp. SED1, assembly GCF_034044025.1. Classification (NCBI taxonomy): domain Bacteria; kingdom Pseudomonadati; phylum Pseudomonadota; class Gammaproteobacteria; order Pseudomonadales; family Pseudomonadaceae; genus Pseudomonas; species Pseudomonas sp. SED1. The sequence goes on along the minus strand of NZ_JAXCIS010000202.1, from coordinate 66,821 downwards.
ATCAGCTCGTAGGCGGCCACCAGCCCGGCAATCCCGGCACCGACGATCGCCACTTCGGCGCCGTGGTTGGCCGCCGGAATGCTGCCCAGGCCCGCCGGGTGTTCGATCCAGTCATCGAAGGCGAACGGGAAGTCCGGGCCAAAGATGGTGATCGGCTTTTTACCGGTGGCAGGGTGGCGGTTGGGCTTGCTGATGGTGCTGGAAGGAATGCTCATGGCTGACCTTGCTGGCGACTCGGCGGGGCGCGACCCGCTGAGTATAGGAAAAGATGGCAGCCATTCTAGGGAGCGTAGCGTTCGTTAATAAGACGCAATGTGTCGTCGGAATGAATTGTTTTTAGTCAGAGTGACGAGTCTTCTGGTCAGATTGGTTGGCCGCGATCCAGTTTGTTGCTGAGGATGATCGAGGTGGTGGTCTTCTCCACGCCATCGACGCTGCCGATCTGGTCCAGCAGTTGATCCAGCTGTTCCGGCGAATCGGTGCGCAGCCAGGCCACGTAATCGAACTCGCCACTGACCGCACACAGTCGCTGAACCTGCGCCATGGCGCTGATCCGACGCAGCACTTCCTTGCCGGAACGCGGTTGCACGGTAATCCCCACGTAGGCCTGCAAACCGCCATTTACCACGCGCTGGCTCAGGCGCACGCCATAGCCGGTAATCACTTGGGTTTTTTCCAGGCGCGCCAGGCGCGAGGTGACGGTGGTGCGGGCGATGCCCAGTTGCCGGGCGAGCATGGCCACGCTTTCGCGGGCGTTGATCTGCAACGCGGCGATCAACTGGCGATCGATTTCATCGAGGACGGGAGGGTGAGAGGCGGGCAAGGTGTTCTCCGGCGCGGGCATCAATGGGCGAGCATGTTACAGGCTTGGTCCCCTTGATGCTCGCGGCGGCATTTGGCTCAGTTGCGCAGGAACTGCTGGTAGTTTTCCGGAGTGACCAGTTGCGTAGGAATCCATACATCGCCTTGCAGGGCGGCATGCTTGATCAGCATCAGCGCGGCGTCCACCGAGCCGGCCCCGATGGCCACCGGGTCGCGGAACACGGTCACTGCCAGTTGGCCCTTTTTCAGCGCCTGCAAACCATCCGGCGTACCGTCGATGCCGCCCACCAGAATGTCCTGGCGCCCGGTCTGGCGCAGGGCCATGGCGGCACCGATGCCCATCTCGTCATTGTTGGAGGCCACGGCGTTGATGGTTTGGCCCTTGGTCAGCCAATCATTCATCAGGTCCATGCCTTTTTCCCGCTGCCAGTCGCCGGACTGTTCTTCGACGACCTTGATGCCGGGGTATTTGGCCAGCACGTCCTTGACCCCATTGGTGCGTTTGCCGGTATCACTGTGGGCGAGACGTCCGAGAATGATCGCCAGGTTACCTTTGCCGCCCATCTTCTCGGCCAGGTACTCCATCTGCATCCGGCCGATGGCGCGCTCGTCGGTGCCGACGAAGACCACGCCCGGCGGGAAGGTTTCGACCTCGGGACGGCTGTTCATGTACACCAGCGGGATACCGGCGGCGTTGGCTTTCTCGGTGATCTTGCGGGTAGCCGCGGTGTCGGCCGGGTTGACGATGATCGCGTCGACTTTCTGGCTGATGAAGCTTTCCACCTGGTTCAACTGGCGGACCACGTCGCTTGCGGAGTCTTCCACCTGCAACTTGACGCCATCAGGCGAGGCCTTGGCGCGGTCCTGCATGGCCTGCACCAGGTAGGAAACGTAGTTATCGAATTGTCCGACGGATACCCCGATGCGCAATTCAGCGTGGGCGGCGGTGGACAACAGCAGGGCACAGGCACAGCCAAGCAGGCGCTTCATGGGAGATTCCTTCTTATTGTTTTGGCGCGACAAAGATTCTGAAGTAGACACTATTGGAAATAAAATTCCACTTCAAGTAAGCCCCGGAATTTATTTTCGCCGCTGATCGCACACATTGATTTGTGCCAGATTGTTAAAAGTAACCGTTTGGTACATTATTTCCAGTTGGGTATACAGGAAGGACGTTTGCGCGATGAATAACTTTGGGGCTGCCATCGGCAGCAGAGTGTTGCTAGTTGGGCTGGGCCTGCTGATCGCCTTGATCGGCCTGGGTTTGGCAGGCGGTGGCGGTTACCTCGTAGCGTTGGGCGGCAGTTGGTATTTCCTGCTGATGGGCCTGGCGATGCTGGTCTCCGGTGTACTGATCGCCAAGCGCAGGCCTCAGGGCGCATGGCTGTACGCCGTGGCATTGGTACTGACCGCGATCTGGGCGGTGTGGGACACCGGCCTGGAATACTGGCCGCTTGTTTCGCGAGTGTTGACCTTTGCCGTCATCGGCCTGGTAGTTGCGCTGATTTATCCACAGCTCGCCCGCGCCTCCGGATCGACAGCCGGGCGCGGCGCCTATGGCGTTGCCGGGCTGCTGGGCCTGGGCGTGGTCGCCACCCTGGCGTACATGTTTGTACCGACCCACGTGGTCAAGGCCAGCAGCGAGCCGGCGGTGACGCCGGTAACGCCGGGCACTGAGCAAAAAGACTGGGCCCACTGGGGCAATACCACCGCTGGCAACCGATTTGCCGCGCTGGACCAGATCAACAAAGGCAACATCGACAAGTTGCAGGTGGCGTGGACCTTCCACACCGGCGACATCCCCGAGAGCAATGGCGCCGGCGCCGAAGACCAGAACACCCCGCTGCAAATCGGTGACAGCGTTTACGTGTGCACCGCCTATGGCAAAGTGTTTTCCCTGGATGCCGACACCGGCGCCCAACGCTGGAAATTCGACCCCCAGGGCAGCGGCCCCAACTGGCAGCGTTGCCGTGGCCTGGGCTATTTCGACAGCAGCGCCAGCGAGCAACCTGCCAGCGCTAAAGCCTGTGTGAAACGTCTGTTTCTGCCGACCGGCGATGCCCGGTTGATTGCGATTAATGCTGAAACCGGCGCGCCCTGCGACGACTTCGGCGACCACGGCACCGTCGACCTGAAAACCGACATGGGCGAAGTAAAACCCGGTTATTACCAGCAAACCTCGACGCCACTGGTGGCGGGCAATGTGGTGATCGTTGGCGGGCGTGTGGCAGACAACTTCTCCACCGGCGAACCGCCAGGCGTGGTGCGCGCCTTTGACGTGCACAGCGGCGAACTGGTGTGGGCCTGGGATCCGGGCAACCCGAACACCACCAAACGCCCGCCTGCGGGCGAGACCTACACCCGTGGCACGCCGAACGTGTGGTCGGCCATGTCCTACGACGCCAAGCTCGGCCTGGTCTACCTGCCTACCGGTAACGCCACCCCGGACTTCTTCGCCGGTGAACGTACCGCCTATGACGACAAGTGGAGCTCCTCCATCGTCGCCATCGACGTGAAGACCGGCCAGGTGCGCTGGCACTTCCAGACCACTCACCATGACCTCTGGGACTTTGACCTGCCGGCGCAACCGCTGCTCTACGACATCCCGGACGGCAACGGCGGCGTACAGCCAGCACTGGCTCAAGTCACCAAGCAAGGCGAAATCTTCCTGCTCAACCGCGAAACCGGCGTGCCCATCGCCCGGGTCGAAGAGCGTCCGGTGCCTCAGGGCAATGTGCCCGGCGAGCGTTATTCGCCGACCCAGCCGTTCTCGGTGGACATGCCTTCGATCGGCAATCAGCAACTGACCGAATCCGATATGTGGGGCGCCACGCCGTTTGACCAACTGATGTGCCGCATCCAGTTCAAGGGCATGCGTCACCAAGGCGTCTACACGCCGCCAGGCCTGGACCGGGCGCTGCAATTCCCGGGTTCGCTGGGGGGTATGAACTGGGGCAGCGTGTCGGTGGACCCGAACACCCACTACATGTTCGTCAACGACATGCGCCTGGGCCTGGCCAACTACATGATCCCGCGCGACAAGATCGCCGCCGGTGCCAGTGGCATCGAAATGGGCGTGGTGCCGCAAGACGGTACACCGTTCGGTGCCATGCGCGAGCGCTTCCTCTCGGCGGCGGGCATCCCGTGTCAGAAGCCGCCGTTCGGCACCCTGTCGGCCATCGACCTGAAAACCCACAAGCTGATGTGGCAAGTGCCGGTGGGCACGGTTGAAGACACCGGCCCGCTGGGTATCCGCATGCACATGCCGATTCCGATTGGCATGCCGACCCTTGGCGCGTCTCTGGCGACCCAGTCTGGTCTGTTGTTCTTCGCCGGTACCCAGGACTTCTACCTGCGCGCCTTCGATACCGGTAACGGCAATGAGATCTGGAAATCCCGGTTGCCTGTGGGTAGCCAATCGGGGCCGATGACCTACGTGTCGCCCAAGACTGGCACCCAGTACATCGTGCTCACCGCCGGTGGTGCGCGCCAGTCGCCGGACCGTGGGGACTATGTGATTGCCTACGCGTTGCCCAAGAAGTAGGGCCTGAAAAAGCCGCACGGATGTGCGGCTTTTTTTTGCGTTTCAGATCACGTCAGCCAGCAGGCAACGGGCAAAGAGTTGTGGCACCGGAAGGTTGCGCTGGCTGTAGCGGCTCAGCAGGATGATTTCCCGGTGAAAGGTCAGCTCGCCCAGCGGGATGACGCGCACCTGTGGCGTGCGATCCAGCCATAGCCCGGCATGGGGAACCAGTGACACCCCCAGGCCGCATTCGACCATTTTGACCAGCGCCTCGATCTCGTCCAGTTCCAGCGCCACTTGCACATCCAGCCGCTGCTCCCGCAGAAAACGACTGACCAGCCGCCCGCCAAACGAAGCACGGTCGTAGCGCACATGAGGATGAGCGGCGAGCAGTTGCAGCGGGTCGTCACCCTTGACCGTGTGCGGCACGATCAACACAAACGGCTCCTTGCGCAGCACCTGTACGTGCAGTTCCTTGGGCAAATCAAAGGGCGGGCGAATGATGATCGCCGAATCCAGCTCGCCTGCGTCTACCTGGCTGAGCAACTCCAGGGAAACCCCTGGCACTAATTTGCATTCGACCGTCGGCGCAGCCTGGCGCAAGCGCACGAGGGCTTGGGGCAGCAGTCCGGTCTGGGCGGTGGTGATCGCGCCGACTTTTAATTCGCCACGGTATTCGTTGGCGTCCACCGGCACCGCCATGCGGTTGAACGTTTCGAGGATTTCCTTGGCCAACGGCAATGCACGGATACCCGCCGCATTCAGCGTGGCCTGGCGCCCGGTGCGGTCGAACAACTGCACGCCGAGCACCTGCTCCAACTGGCGAATCTGCGCGCTCACCGCCGACTGCGTCAGCCCGATATGCATGCCAGCCGCGGCGAACGTGCCATGGCGGGTAACGGCGATAAAGGTTTTCAGTTCCCGCAGCATGGGCGTCTCGATTGATCAAAATAATTTGAGCTCGATGCGAAAACTATCGTCTTTCCATCGATGACGGCAAGGCTAGACTCGGAAGGACTTAATACCCACAGAGGTTAGACCTGATGGCACTGGCTCCTTTTCACCTGGCGATTCCGGTATTCGACTTGGCGGCTGCGCGGCAGTTTTATGGTGAGGTGTTTGGGTTGGAGGAGGGACGTGCCAGTGATCATTGGGTCGACTTCGACTTCTTCGGGCATCAACTGGTCATCCATGAACACCCGAAAACCGCTTCTCAGGAAGCTGCGCACACCAATGCGGTAGACGGCCACGACGTGCCGGTGCCGCATTTTGGCGTGGTGCTGAGCTGGGATGATTGGCATGCGCTGGCGGAGCGATTGCAGGCGCGGAATACGCGATTTGTGCTTGAGCCGCACATTCGTTTCAAAGGTCAGGTGGGTGAGCAGGCGACGTTGTTTCTGTTTGATCCGTGCGGCAACGCGTTGGAGTTCAAGGCATTCAAGGATATTGGGCAGTTGTTTGCCAAGTGAGGGCGCGTCGATGAATGACCTTGATGCGACGGACATTGCCGACGCGGTGGGCTCTGGTGCAATTACGCCTGCTTTGGTTGCTGAACACTTTCTTGAGCGGATAGGTGTCGACGAGCCAGATATCCAGGCGTTTGCATCCTTCGATGCTGAGGCTGTGAGAAATCAAGCCCGTGGGCTCTGCGCCGGTCTGCTCGCCGGCGTGCCCGTAGGGGTCAAGGACATCTTCGATACGGCCGACCATCCAACGGAATTCTATTCGCCGATTTACCAAGGCAATCGTCCATCGCGAGATGCCCATGTGGTAACGCTATTGCGCCAGGCGGGCGCGATCATCATGGGCAAGACCCACACCACTGAATTTGCCTACATGCACACGGGGCCGACGCGTAATCCGCTCGATCTGTCCCGCACGCCGGGTAGCTCCAGTGCGGGTTCTGCGGCGGGGATGGCGGCCGGGTTCTTCCCGTTGGCGTTGGGGACCCAGACGGCTGGGTCGCTGCTCAAGCCAGCCGCTTATTGTGGGTTGTATGCCTTCAAGCCATCGTTTGGACTCGTCTCGCTGGAAGGCGTGAAACCCCTGGCGCCGAGCTTCGATACGGTGGGTTGGTATGGGCGTTCGGTGCGTGATCTTGAGCGAGTGGCGCGGGTGTTGATCCCGGGGTTTCCGGCTGTTGAGGCAGGGCGCCGGCCTTTGCGGCTTGGCTTCTGCCGTACCTGTCGCTGGTCGGATGTGCAGCCGTCCGTGGCCCAGGCGATTGAGCTGGCGATAGCGAGGTTGGGGCCTCTTGTCAGTGAAGTCGTGTTGCCCGAGGCGTTCGACGGAGTATTCGACGATCACCAGTTGATCAACGATTGCGAGGGTGCCCGTTCGTTGGCCAAGGAGTTTCAGTCTCATCCCGACCTACTCAGCGACTCGACGTTGGCCATGATCGAGCGCGCCCAGGCGACGAGTTGGGAGCAGGAGTCGGCAGCCAAGGCACGCTTGGCGCAACTGGGCCCGCAGCTTGCGCAAATCTGCCAGCCGTTTGATGCGATGTTGAGTGTTTCCTGCGGGATGCTCGCGCCGGTGGGGTTGGAGACCACGGGGCCGTCGGACTTCATCAAGTTCTGGGGCGCGTTTGGGTTGCCGCAGGTGAATGTGCCGGTGGCGCGTGGTGACGGGGAGTTGCCGGTGGGGTTGCAGGTGATTGGGGCGTTCAGGGGGGATGCGCCGTTGCTGAGCGCGGCGCAGGTCATTGTTGATGCATTGGTAAGCTGAAAGGCACTATGGCGGAACACGTCTCTGATCTGTTGAGTGAGCCCCAGGCGGCTCATTCAGAGGATGAAAAATGAAATTCCCTGTGGTGATGCATAAAGACGCTGACTCAGATTACAGCGTGACAGTCCCGGACGTGCCAGGTTGCTTCTCGGCCGGCACTACGTTTTCGGAAGCTCTGGATAACGTGCGCGAAGCCTTGGCGCTGCATCTGGAGGGATTGGTTGCCGATGACGAGCGGCTCCCACAGGCAAGAGAGGTCGACTTCCATTTAGAGAATCGCGACTTTGCTGGTGGAGTGTGGGCGGTCATCGATTTTGATCTCACTCCTTACCTGGGCAAGTCAGTGAGGTTCAACGCCTCATTGCCGGAGCAACTTTTGAATCGTATCGATGAGCGAGTGCAAAAAGACCATCGCTATGCCTCGCGCTCTGGGTTCCTGGCGACGGCGGCTTTGCGCGAACTTTCCGTTTGATAACGGGCTGAGAGAGCACACAGTACAAAAAAGGCTTGTGCCGCAAAGCGTAAGCCTTTCTTTTATCCGAGGCGGGGTGATCAGCGAGATTACGACCCCTTGCACACCTTCGCAGCCGCAGCATCGTTCGGGATAAATGAATCCGGCGCGCCTGGCTTCAGCACCACGTACCCTCGCCGCCAGGGTTGATCGTCCACCAAATTCCAGCGATGCCCTGTACCGGTATTGTCTTCAGCAATCAGTACTTCACCCGGATGCAACGTGAACTTCTCACCGCCGCGAGTCACGAATGCCAAGGTACCGGAGAGCGTCATGACGTACTGGGGCTCCGGGTCGTTATGCCAGCCATACGAGGAGTGCGCCGGGGTTTGCTTGAAGTGGATGGCGGTCACGTCGTTGCGCATGCTCTGGTCGATGGTGCCTACCAGTACGTGGGAGGCGTTGTCGGCGCCGGTGCACAGCTTGAAAGCCTTGATGGTGTCAGTGGCAGCGGGGGCGGCTTGTGCGCCGCTCAAGGTGGCGAGGGTGATTGCGACGGCGGCAGCGGCACGTAGGCCCAGGCGGTGGATTGCGTTGTGCGGCGAACGTTTCTTCTGAGGCATGGAACAAGTTTCCCTCGTGCTGGAGTGGCGTTGACTTGGGAATCATGGTCTTCGCCGTCGCCGTTCGGGACAACTAACTAATCTTTCATTGCTGCACGCCTCAGGCGCCAGAAACGACAAAGCCGCGCAATGCGCGGCTTTCAAGATGGTGGGCCCAGTAGGACTCGAACCTACGACCAAGGGATTATGAGTCCCCTGCTCTAACCAACTGAGCTATAGGCCCTCAGTAGGCCGCGGATTATAGCGATGGTTTCTTCGCTGTGCCATCCGAAAAGTCCGAAACGCTCATACGAAGGAAAGTCGCGGCGAAAAGGTCCGGCGGTAGTGGCAGGCTGACGATGTAGCCTTGCATCTGCTCACAGCCTTCAGCCGCCAGAAACGCTTGCTGCGCAGGCGTTTCCACACCCTCAGCGATGATAGTGAATTGCATGCTGTGCCCCAGGGCAATAATGGCGCGTACGATCGCGGCATCGTGTGGGTCATCGGGTAGGCCGCGCACGAAGGATTGGTCGATCTTCAGGAAGTCCAGCGGCAGGCGCTTCAAATAGCTGAGGGACGAATAGCCGGTGCCGAAGTCATCAATGGCCAGTTGCACGCCCAGCCGCTTGAGTTGATGCAGCACCTCCAGCGCTTCTTCGGCCTGGCTCATGATGAAGTTTTCGGTGATCTCCAGTTGCAGGCAGCCGGGCTCCAGCCGGTTGTCCCGCAGCAATTGTTCGATGCGCGCCAGCAGGTTGGGGTGGCGCAGTTGCGCGCCGGCGAGGTTGACGGACAGCGTGCCGAATTCGTCATAGGACTCTCTCCAATCGTGCATTTGTCGGCATGCCTGTTCCAGTACCCAGTCGCCAATCTGCAGGATCATGCCGTTCTCTTCGGCCAGGGCGATGAAGTGCTCGGGTGGCACTTCGCCGAAGGTGGGATGGCGCCAGCGAATCAGCGCTTCGGCGCCGATCAGTTGTTGGGTGTCGAGGCTCAACTTCGGCTGGTAATAGAGAGAAAATTCGTCGCGTTCGATCGCCCGACGAAGTTCGTGTTCAAGCGCCACGCGCTCGTTGGCCTGGGCGGTGAGGTCCTGGGTGTAGCTTTCAACGCGGTTGCGGCCCTTGGCCTTGGAGCGGTACATGGCGGCGTCGGCATTTTTCACCAGGGTGGCAACATCATCTCCGTCCCGTGGATACAGGCTGGTGCCGATGCTGGCGCTGATAAAGAACTCGTGTTCGCCCGCCTGGAACGGCGGGGTGAAGCAGGCCAGCAGTTTATTGGCCAGGTGTTCGGCGTCGCTGGCTTGTTGCAGGCCGGGCAGGAGGATGATGAATTCGTCGCCACCCAGGCGCGCGACGGTGTCGACGTCCCGTAGTTGGTCCTTGAGACGCACGGCGATGTCTTTGAGCAGCAGGTCGCCAATCGGGTGGCCGAGGCTGTCGTTGATGTGTTTGAAGCGGTCGAGGTCGAGGAACAGCACGGCGCCCTGGCTGCCGTTTTCCTGTTGATTGTTGAGGGCGGCCTGCAGGCGGCTTTCGAACAGGGTGCGGTTGGGCAGGCCGGTCAGCGGGTCGTGGTGGGCCTGGTAATCGAGGCGCGCCTGGGCGTGCTTGAGGCTGGAGATGTCGGCGAACACCGCGACAAAGTGGGTGATCGATTGGTCGTGGTTGCGCACGGCGCTGATGGTCAGCCAGCTGGGGTACAGCTCGCCGTTCTTGCGCCGGTTCGAGATCTCGCCTTGCCAATGGCCGTGGGCCGTCAGTTGGTGCCACATGGCCGCGTAGAAGGCGCTGTCGTGCAGGCCGGAGGCGAGCAGGCGCGGGGTTTGACCGAGGGCCTCGGCTTCGCTGTAGCCGGTGATCTCGCTGAAGGCGCGGTTCACAGCGCTGATATTTTGCCGGGTGTCGGTGATCAGTACGCCTTCAGCCGTGCTCTCGAACACGGTGGCGGCCTGTTGCAGCTTTTCCTGCATCAGTTGGCGTTCGGTGATGTCCCGGGCGATGGTGAGCATGCAGTCGTCGTCGCCGATGGGCAGCGGGCGGCTGGAGACCTCGCAGAGGCGAATCTCGCCGTCGTTGCGGCGGATGTGGCAGACAAAGTCGCGGACAAATCCGTCCCGTTGCAGTAGCTCCAGCATGTGTTTGCGTTCGTTCAGGTCGACCCAGATGCCCAGGTCCAGGGTTGACTGGTCGAGTGACATCACGCTGTTGAAGCCGGTTATGCGGCTGAATCCTTCGTTGACTTCAATCAGCAAACCGTCGCTTTGACGGCTCAATAGCAGGCCGTCAGGAGAAGCGTGGAAGGCCTTGGCGAATTTCTCTTCGGAGGTTTGCAGGCGTTGCTGGGTTTCTTTCAGCTGGGTGATGTCGCGCACCACGACCACCAAGGCTTCGGTGGTATCGAGTTGAAAGGGTTCGGCGGAGATCAGCCCGGTGAAGGCCTGGCCGTTATTGCGCCGGAAGGGCATTTCCAGGTTGCGGATGCTGGTGGTCTGTACCCGTTGCAGCAGGCCGGGGCCTACGCCCTGAATGCCCCAGATATTCAGTTCGGTGGCGGTTTTTCCCACGACGTCTTCGGCGCTCAGCCCGATCTGGTCTTCGAATGCCTTATTGACCTCCATCAGGCAGCCGTCGGACAGACGAGCGATCACCAGGATGTCGGGGCATTGCTGGAACACCGAGGCAAACTTCTGTTCCGAAAGCTGCAATGCTTCCTCGGTGCGCTTGGCTTCGCTGATGTCGATCATCAGGCCACGTAGCACTGGCTCGTGGCCGTGCTCGATCAGGCTGACGATGTCCCGCACCCACAGGCAGCGGCCATCAGCGGTGATCACGCGGTAGTCGACGCTGTGGTCACGGTTGGCTCGGGTTTCTGCGTAGCAATAGGATTCGGTGCGGGTCAGGTCGGCCGGGTGGATGATGTTGCGCCAGAAGCCCGGGATCAGCCAATGGGCGCGGGGGTAACCGAGCAGCTCCTCGGCATGGGGCGACACGTAGCTGTAGGTGAAATCGCTGATGCTGGCTTCCCAGGCAATCGCGGAAAGGCTCTCGACCAGGCCGCGATAGTGGTATTCGCTGCTGCGCAGTTCCTGTTCGAGGGCGACACGGCGGGAGATCTCCGAACTGAGCCGGCGATTGATCCGGATGACCACCGCCAGCACGATGCTCAATAACAATACGGCCGGCAGCCCGTAGAGCAGTACATCCGTCCAGAGGGTGCGGTGGTCGATGACATTGCCGACCCAGCGTTGCTGGATGGCCTCGGTTTCGGCCGGGCTGATATCCGCCAGGACCTTGTCGAGGATGCCCACTAGCATCTTGTCGGCGCTGGGTACGCCCATGGCCAATTGATAGCGATAGGGCGTTTCGCCACTGACGTACAGGCCTTCCAGCTTCAGTTGGCGCAGGCTCCACACGCTGGACGCCAGATCGCCGACCACGGCATCAACCTTGTCGGTGGCCAGGGCCTGCAGCGCCGAACTGACGTTGGGCATGGCCACGAGGTTGAGGTCGGGATGGTGAGTGCGTAGCAGTTCGTGGGGGGCATAGTTCTCTACCACGGCGATCTTCAGCCCATAGAGGTCCTTGAGGTTGCGCGGTTGCGGCCCGCCTTCATGGGCGAGGATGACGATGGGGAAGTCGAGATAGGGTCGGGTGAACGACAGGAAGCCTTGGCGTTCCGGGGTGGACATGATGCCCGGTAGCAGGTCGAGTTGGTTGTTGCGAGCCTGCTCCAGCACCGCATTCCAGTTTGCCGGCTCGATCAGCTTTAGCCGGACCCCAAGGCGATCCTGCATCAGCCGCACGTAATCGGCGGCCAGGCCCTGGTAGCGACCGTCTTCATCGCGGTATTCAAAGGGGGGCCAAGAGGCATCGACGCCCAGGCGCAACTCTTGGTGGTCCGCCAGCCAGCCACGCTCTTCATCGGTGAGAGTCAACGCGCCAGCCGTTGCGGTCCAGGTCAGCAGCGACAGCAGTAACACGGTCGGCAATCTGAGCATAACGGTCTCGTTATGGCACGGGGAATGTTTCGAGTGTAGACGGGCATTGCGGGGGAGGGGAGGCGGCGAGGATTTAATCTGTAGAAGCAAAAACCCCGGCCTGGGCCGGGGTTTTTGTGATCACTCGTCGAGGAAGGAGCGCAAATGCTCGCTTCTCGTCGGGTGGCGCAGCTTGCGCAACGCCTTGGCTTCGATCTGACGAATCCGCTCACGGGTAACGTCGAACTGCTTACCGACTTCCTCAAGGGTGTGGTCGGTATTCATGTCGATGCCGAAGCGCATACGCAGTACCTTGGCTTCACGGGCAGTGAGGCCGGACAGTACGTCGCGAGTCGCTTCTTTCAGGCTCTCAACGGTGGCAACATCGATTGGCGACTGCATGGTCGAGTCTTCGATGAAGTCACCCAGGTGGGAGTCTTCGTCATCACCGATCGGGGTTTCCATGGAGATCGGCTCTTTAGCGATCTTCAATACCTTGCGGATTTTATCCTCAGGCATTTCCATGCGTTCGCCCAGCTCTTCCGGGGTCGGTTCGCGACCCATTTCCTGCAACATCTGCCGGGAAATACGGTTGAGCTTGTTGATCGTCTCGATCATGTGCACCGGAATACGGATGGTGCGGGCCTGGTCGGCGATCGAGCGAGTGATCGCCTGACGGATCCACCAGGTGGCATAAGTCGAGAATTTGTAGCCGCGACGGTATTCGAACTTATCCACCGCTTTCATCAAGCCGATGTTGCCTTCCTGGATCAGATCGAGGAATTGCAGGCCACGGTTGGTGTACTTCTTGGCGATGGAGATCACCAGACGCAAGTTCGCTTCAACCATCTCTTTCTTCGCGCGGCGGGCCTTGGCCTCACCGATCGACATGCGACGGTTGATGTCCTTGATCTCGGCAATCGTCAGACCGGTTTCGGTCTGCAATGCAGTCAGCTTCTGCTGGCAACGAACGATGTCGGCCTGGAAGCGACCAATGGCTTCAGCGTATTTGCTTTTGCCTTTGGCCAGTGCGTCGGTCCAGCTTTCGTCGACTTCGTTGCCCGGGAACTGGCGCAGGAAATCGGCACGCGGCATGCGCGCATCACGGACACAGAGCTGCATGATCGCACGCTCTTGTGCACGCAGACGCTCAAGGGCGCTACGAACCCGCTCAACCAGGCCTTCGAATTGCTTCGGTACCAGTTTGATCGGCATGAAGAGTTCAGCCAGGGCCAACAATTCAGCAGTTGCCTGCTTGCTGCCGCGACCGTGCTTCTTCAGGGCCTTGCGAGCCAGTTCCATCTGATCGGAGACCGCGCCAAAGCGCTGGGCTGCGATGATCGGATCCGGACCGCTTTCGACTTCTTCTTCGTCATCGGTGCTGGCTTCAGCTTCTTCTTCGTCGGTGTCGTCGTCTGCTTTGGCAGCCTTGGCATCGATCGGCGGAGGAACTTCAGCCGCAGGTGGCGCAATGCCGTCGTCCGGGTCGATATAACCGCTCAGGACGTCGGACAGGCGGCCACCTTCGGTGGTGACGCGAGTGTACTCGGAGAGAATGTGGTCAACCGTGCCTGGGAAGTGCGCGATTGCGCCCATCACTTCACGAATGCCCTCTTCGATACGCTTGGCGATTTCGATTTCGCCTTCACGTGTCAGCAGCTCTACCGTTCCCATTTCGCGCATATACATGCGCACAGGGTCAGTCGTGCGACCGATGTCGGTCTCGACCGCTGCCAACGCGGCGGCTGCTTCTTCAGCGGCTGCCTCGTCGGTATCGGCGTCGGCCAACATAAGGGCGTCCGCATCCGGAGCACTCTCGTGTACGGGGATCCCCATGTCATTAATCATGCGGATGATGTCTTCCACCTGCTCTGGATCTGAAATATCCTCAGGCAGGTGGTCGTTGACCTCTGCGTAAGTCAGATACTTCTGCTCACGACCAAGGGTGATCAACTCTTTGATACGAGACTGCTGTTGCGCTTTTCCGGACATAACACCCTATCCACTGAAGGTCTTGGCGGGCAAAAAACAAGCCGAGGATTATACCCGAGCTATGACCTCACACGCCAGCTGAGGTCGGGTTTGATGCGGAAACATTGCGACTTAAAAGGTCGCGCAGTTGATTTTTCTCTTCGGCGGTCAATTCACTCTGACGCGCTTTTCGAAGAAGTTGTTCCAGGTTTCGCTCGCGTTGACGAGCTACCAAGCTAGTAATGGTGTCGAAAAACTGTTGTTCAAGGTTATCGCCATCAATCAGCCATTCCTTTTCTGCCAACGCCTTTAGCAAGCGGCCCTGTTCAGTGCCGTGCCAGCGTGCAATCAGCTGGAATGAGTTTAGCTTAGGATTCTTCTGTACGGCCTCGAGCAGGGCCACCAACAGTTGTGTATTGGTGTGGTCTTCGGCCGCAAAGTGCCCCGCGTCTTCGACTTTTTGTGCCAGCTGCGGGTGATGCAAAAGTGTGCGCAGGGCTGCCATGGTGGGCGGCTCTACTGCTGCTGGGACGCGCGGGCCGCGCGGTTCGTCACGGTCACCGCCACGTTTGCCGTTTTTGTCCCAGGGTTTCTTGTCCCATTTCTTGCCGCCGGCGCCGGGTTTCTTCGGTGTCCACTCCTGCTGGGGCGTGTAGGCCTCCTGCGGTTGGTGGAAGTCGGAATAGTCCGGCATGGCGTCGTAATCCATGCCCGGGTCGTAGGCCGGCGGTGCTTCTTGCGGCGCGCTGCGCGCCAGCTGGCTGACGGCCTCGCCACTCAATCCGGTAATTTCCAGCAGTCGCTGGCGCATCAGGGTCCGCAGGTTGGCGCCCGGAACTTTGTCGATCAGCGGTGCCGCGAGGGTGACCATATGGGCCTTGCCTTCGAGGGAGCGCGGGTCGGACTCTTCGGTCAGTTGCTGGAAAAAATAATCGGCCAGCGGTTGTGCGTGCTGGTTGATGCGTGCGCGGAACGCGTCGGTGCCTTCGGAGCGGACCAGGGTGTCCGGGTCTTCGCCTTCGGGCAGGAACAGGAAGCGTGCGCGACGTCCGTCCTGCAGGCTTGAAAGCGTTGACTCAAGGGCGCGCCAGGCGGCATTGCGGCCGGCCTGGTCGCCGTCGAAGCAGAACAGCACGTTGGGCACCACGCGGAACAGACGCTTCAAGTGCTCTTCGCTGGTCGCGGTGCCCAGGGTGGCCACGGCATTGCGCAAGCCTTGCTGGGCCAGGGCGATCACGTCCATATAGCCTTCAACCACGATGATTTCATCGAGGTTGCGATTGTTTTTGCGCGCTTCAAACAGGCCGTAGAGTTCCTGGCCTTTATGGAACACCGGGGTTTCCGGTGAGTTCAGGTATTTAGGCTTGTCGTCCCCCAGTACCCGGCCGCCGAACGCGATAATGCGGCCGCGACTGTCGCGGATCGGAAACATCACGCGATCGCGGAAACGGTCATAGCGCTTGCCCGTCTCAGCGTTTTCCACCAACAGGCCGGCGTCGATCATGGCTTTTTGCTGCAGGGTGTCGCTGCTCAGGTGCTTGTACAGATTGTCCCAGCCGGGCGGGGCGAAACCGAGGCCGAAGTCGCGGGCGATTTCACCGGTCAGGCCGCGGCCCTTGAGGTAATCGACGGCGGCTTTGCGCTGCGGGTGGCTTTTCAGTGCCTGGCGGTAAAAATCGGCAGCAGCGGTGAGCAGCGGGTACAGCGGCGAATCGGTGGGTTGCCGCGGTTTGTGCGGGCGGCCACTTTCTTCGCGGGGGATTTCCATGCCGGCGGCTTTCGCCAGTTCCTCGACGGCCTGGGGGAAGTCCAGGTTGTCGTGGTCCATGATGAAGCCGAGGGCGTTGCCGCCGGCGCCGCAGCCGAAGCAGTAATAGAACTGCTTGTCGGGGCTGACGCTGAACGACGGCGTCTTTTCTTTGTGGAACGGGCAGCAGGCGGTGTAGTTCTTGCCGGCCTTTTTCATTTGCAGGCGCGAGCTGACAACATCGACGATGTCGGTGCGGTTCAGAAGGTCGTCAATAAAGCTCTGGGGAATTAGCCCGGCCATGGCGTTCTCGTCATCACTGCGTGTAAAAGAGGGCCCGCAAAGTGCTCAAGGCGCGCGTATTGTGCGGCTCGATCAACTGTCGTCTGCTTGGTCTGTCAGGAAGTGTATCTGCCGAACATTCACTGACGTTAGTTCCGATCAGTGCCCGGCGTAGAAATGTTGCCCGGGAGTCCGGTCTTGGCCATGTGCGGGCCTCGGAAGCTCATCGGTGGGCGCAGTCGACCTGTTGATCGCCTGTTAAAAAATAAGTGTGCTCGTCAGTAGCCTTGTTAGGCTCGTCAGAAGAGACGTGCACCGCTGGCAAAAGAGCCAGTCCTGACGTGTGAAGCAGTTCGTTTCAGTCGCGTGTGCGGCCTCAACGGTGAAGCATCAAGCGATATCCGCAAATGCCAACAGCCCGGCTGAGGGCCGGGCTTGGCAGAAGCTTGCTACGAACGTCTGTGTATTAGTACAGACGAACGGCGCGGCGCTGCTCGCGCTGAACTTTCTTGGCGTGACGCTTAACAGCGGCTGCTGCTTTACGCTTACGCTCAGAAGTTGGCTTCTCGTAAAATTCGCGGCTACGAACTTCAGCCAGAACACCGGCTTTTTCGCAGGAGCGCTTGAAACGACGCAGAGCTACGTCGAAGGGTTCGTTCTCTTTTACTTTGACGGCTGGCATCCAGAGCTACCTTCTTTCATTACCGGGAATCAACGTTCTCGTCGCAAAAAATTCGCGGCTGAGGTCGTCGGTTTTTAAGGGTTGCGGATGTTAACCCCTCATTGCCCGGAATGCAAAGCCTCTGATCGAAAACCGCTAGTCGGGAGGGGGAGCGGCGACTATTATGCGCGCCTTCGAATTCAGCCTCTACAAGGCGTAAACCCATGCTAGTTCTGGGATTAGAAACCTCGTGCGACGAAACCGGTGTCGCACTTTACGACAGTGAACGCGGGCTTTTGGCCGACGCACTGTTCAGTCAGATCGACCTGCATCGCGCCTATGGTGGCGTGGTGCCGGAGCTGGCCAGCCGTGATCATGTGAAACGCATGCTGCCATTGATTCGCCAGGTATTGGACGAGGCCGGCTGCGTGCCGACCGAGATCGACGCCATTGCCTATACCGCAGGCCCGGGATTGGTCGGAGCCCTGCTGGTTGGGGCCTCTTGCGCCCAGGCGCTGGCATTTGCCTGGGGCATTCCGGCCCTCGGTGTGCACCACATGGAAGGCCATTTACTGGCACCGATGCTGGAAGAAAATCCGCCAGAGTTCCCGTTCGTCGCTTTGTTGGTTTCAGGTGGCCATACGCAGCTGGTTCAGGTCGACGGAATCGGTCAATACACGCTTCTGGGCGAAAGCCTGGACGACGCTGCCGGCGAAGCTTTCGACAAGACCGCGAAGATGATGGGGCTCAATTATCCCGGCGGTCCGGAAATTGCGCGGCTGGCGGAAAAAGGCGTGGCAGGGCGCTACACCTTCCCGCGTCCGATGTGCGATCGCCCTGGCCTGATGTTCAGCTTCAGCGGCTTGAAAACCTCTGCCCTGAATACCTGGCAGCAGAGCGTCAGCGCCGGAGACGACAGTGAACAAGCCCGTTGCGACATCTCGCTGGCGTTCCAGCAGGCCGTGGTGGAGACTTTGACCATCAAGTGCAAGCGGGCCCTGAAGCAGGCGGGTATGAAGCGCCTGGTGATCGCAGGCGGCGTCAGCGCGAACAAGGCTTTGCGCAGCTCCCTGGAGAAAATGCTCGGCGACATGAAGGGCGACGTGTTTTACGCCCGCCCCGAATTCTGTACCGATAACGGCGCGATGATCGCTTATGCCGGTTGCCAGCGTTTGCAGGCCGGGCAGCATGAAAGCCTGGCAATCAGCGTGCAGGCACGCTGGCCGATGGAGCAACTGCCACCGCTGTAACCGGCGAACGTGAACCCGGTTCACCGGGCGTATTTAAAAATGCCGTTCGCGCCCGGCAAACAGGTCGCGTAAATTGCCCCGGTGGCGCCAGACGATCAGCAGCGTGAGCACACTCATCGGCACCAGCGCCGCCGGTTCCTGCCAGGCAAGCAATGGCAACGTCAGCGGTGTGGCGATCAATGCGGCCAGCGAGCTGGTACGGGTCAGGTAGAACGTCAGCAGCCAGGCCAGGATGGCCAGCAGCGCCGCCGGTGGGTAGATGCCCAGCAGCATGCCGGCCGCCGTAGCGACGCCTTTGCCGCCGCGAAAGCGGAAGTACAGCGGGAACAGGTGGCCGAGCACCGCGCAGACGCCGATCCAGGCTTGCTGTTGCAGCGAAAGCCCGGCGAGATCGGCGATCAGCACCGGCAGCAGGCCCTTGCAGACGTCGCCGAACAACGTCAGTACGGCGAGTTTCTTGCCGGCCAGGCGCAACATATTGGTGGCGCCGGCATTGCCTGAGCCACTCATTCGCGGGTCGGGATTTCCCGTCAGGCGGCTGAGCAAAATGGCGAAGGACAGCGAGCCGAGCAGGTAGGCGAGAGTCGCCAGTAACCAAAACATGCTAACTATTCCGGGCGAGGACGCCCTGATTCTAACGGGGCATCGCGCCCTTGTCGTGCAGCGGAGAAGAGTGCTTGGACAGAGTGTTTATCGAAGGCCTGGAAGTCGACACCGTGATCGGGGCCTACGACTGGGAGCGCGGGATCCGGCAATGCCTGCGCCTGGACCTGAGCTTCGCCTGGGATAACCGCCCGGCCGCTGCCGGTGACGACCTGACCCTGGCGCTGGACTACGCCAGCGTGTCCGCGCGTATCCAGGCCTTTGCCGAACAGGCGCAGTTCCAACTGGTGGAAACCTTTGCCGAGCGCCTGGCCGAAGTTTTGATGAGTGAATTCCAGATTCCCTGGCTGCACCTCAAACTGACCAAGCCCGGCGCCGTTCCGGCAGCCAAGGGCGTGGGCGTGGAGATCGAGCGCGGATGTCGCTAACTCAGGTTTACCTTGGTCTTGGCAGCAATATCGAGCGTGAGGCCCATTTACGCGCTGGCCTCGATGCGCTGGCGGCTTTCCTGACGGACCTGCGCTGTTCGGCGGTGTTTGAAAGCCAGCCGGTGGGCATCAAGAGCGGGCCGTTCTTCAATCTGGTGGTGTCGGCGTATACCGACCTGCCGCTGATGGAACTGGACCGTCGACTGAAGTTTATCGAGGCCGACAATGGCCGCTATGCCCCGGATCGCAAAGGCTTGCCGCTGGATATCGACGTGCTGCTGTACGGCGACTTGGTCGGTAACTTCGATGGCCTGATTCTGCCCCGGGCCGAAATCCTGAAGAATGCGTTTGTGCTGTGGCCGCTGTCGCTGATGGCGCCGGAGCGTGTGCACCCTGAGGCGGCCAAGACATTTGCCGCGCTTTGGCAGGATGCACAAATCGATCAGGTACTGGCGCCGGTCGCTTTCGAGTGGCGGAATCAGCCGTTAACGCCGGATGTGCTCTTGTAGGCTTTCAGCGCCTTGAGCCGTTCGCGTTTCAGTGCTTCACCCAGCTCGGGACCTTTGAATCCTTGTTCCAGTAGCGGTGCGACCGCGACACCCCGAGCGGCGAGCGCCGCGCCGCGCAAATAATCCGCTTGTGGATAACTTCTCTGCTCGAGGCCTTTGCGGCCGCGGGCGTCCATCTCGCACGCCACCACAAACTCCTCAAAGCGCTGCGGGCGACGGTAAACGTCAAAGCTTTGCAGCAACTCCAGCAAAGTTGCAGGCCTCAGCTCCAGTGCGCGATGTCCGTGGGTGTGATATTCGCCCACCAGCAGCGCCAGTTCCTGGCAATCCCTTGGTACCTTGAAGCGCTCATTCACCGCCTTGATCAACTGCAGGCCGCGATGCTCATGAGCAATGTGCCGCGGCAACTTATCCACAGGCGTGAGGCCTTTGCCCAGGTCGTGCAGCAGGCAGGCCCAGCGCACGGTCAGCGGTTGGGCATGGATGGCCGCCTGCTCCAGCACGCTCAGCGTGTGGATGCCGGTATCGATCTCGGGGTGATGGGCTTCTGGTTGTGGCACGCCGAACAGCGCGTCGATTTCAGGCATCAGGGTTTTCAACGCGCCACAATCGCGTAGTACCTGGATAAATACCTGTGGCTGATTTTCCATCAGGGCGCGGGAAATTTCTTTCCAGCTGCGCTCAGGCGTCAGGGCTTCCAGCTCGCCTGAATCGCTGAGTTCGCGCATGAGCTCCAGGGTTTCTGGCGCGACGGTAAAACCCAGGCCTGCGTATCGCGCAGCAAAACGGGCAACGCGCAGGACTCGGAGAGGATCTTCGGCGAATGCGGGGGAAACGTGGCGAAGAATACGCTCTTTCAGATCGCGCTGGCCGTGGTACGGATCAGTCAGGTTGCCGTCGTCATCTTCTGCCATTGCATTGATGGTCAGGTCGCGGCGGATCAGGTCTTCTTCCAGGGTAACTTCGGGGCTCGCGTGAAACACAAAGCCACCATAACCCCGGCCGCTCTTGCGCTCTGTGCGGGCGAGGGCGTACTCGTCGCCGTTTTTCGGGTCAAGGAAGACGGGGAAATCCGCGCCCACGGGCTTGTAGCCCAGGGCGAGCATTTCTTCAGTGGTAGCGCCGACTACGACACGGTCGACATCGGTAACGGGGATGCCGAGCAGACGATCACGCACCGCACCGCCGACTTTGTAGATTTGCATGAAAAAGCCTCCATTAGCGGCACAGGATAACGCCTGCGACCCGCCAATGGAGGCTTTGCCGTTTCACAGATGCACGATGGCCAGGTCCAGGCGGCCGTAATCATTGTCGCTGTGTTCGTTGCGGGGCGGAACATGGTGGGTTTTCATAACCTGATCGCCTTGCAGCGTTTCCAGGTGAATATCGAACCCCCACAGCCGGTGCAGGTGCTTGAGGACCTCTTCAGTGGACTCTCCCAGCGGTTTGCGGTCGTGCTGCTGATGGCGCAGGGTCAGCGAGCGATCGCCGCGTACGTCGATGCTGTAGATCTGCACGTTGGGTTCGCGGTTGCCCAGGTTGTACTGCGCGGCCAGGGTTTCGCGGATGGTGCGGTAACCCGGCTCATCATGGATCGCCGGCACGAGCAGGTCGTCCTTGAGGTCGTCATCCATGATGCTGAACAGCTTGAGGTCACGAATCACCTGAGGTGACAGGTACTGCAGGATGAAGCTTTCATCCTTAAAGCTGCTCATGGCGAACTTGATGGTCGACAACCAATCGCTGCCGGCAATCTCCGGGAACCAGCGGCGGTCTTCTTCGGTGGGGTGTTCGCACATGCGCCGGATGTCGCGGTACATGGCAAAGCCCAGCGCATACGGGTTGATGCCGCTGTAATAAGGGCTGTCGAAGCCCGGTTGATAGACCACGCTGGTATGGGACGTCAGGAACTCCATCATGAAGCCGTCGGTCACCAGGCCTTCGTCGTACAGGTCGTTCATCAAGGTGTAGTGCCAGAACGTGGCCCAGCCTTCGTTCATCACCTGGGTCTGGCGTTGTGGGTAGAAGTACTGGGCAATCTTGCGCACGATCCGCACGATTTCCCGCTGCCAGGGCTCCAGCAACGGCGCGTGCTTTTCGATGAAGTACAGAATGTTTTCCTGAGGTTCGGCGGGGAAGCGCGCATTGTCCTTGTCGCTGTTCTTGCCGGCGCGTTTGGGTATGGTGCGCCACAGGTCGTTGATCTGCTTTTGCAGATGCTCTTCACGGTCCTTCTGGCGCAGCCGTTCTTCTTCGGCGGAAATCGGATAAGGGCGTTTGTAGCGATCGACACCGTAGTTCATCAGCGCATGGCAAGAATCGAGCAAGTCTTCCACTGCATCGATGCCGTGGCGCTCCTCGCACTGCATGATGTACTGCTTGGCGAACACCAGGTAATCGATGATCGAGCTGGCATCAGTCCAGGTGCGGAACAGGTAGTTGCCCTTGAAAAAGCTGTTATGCCCGTAGCACGCATGGGCTACCACCAGTGCCTGCATGCAGATGGTGTTTTCTTCCATCAGGTAGGCAATGCACGGGTCGGAGTTGATGACGATTTCGTAGGCCAGTCCCATCTGGCCGCGGGTGTAGGACTTTTCGGTGCTGAGGAAGTGTTTGCCGTAGGACCAGTGGTGATAACCCAGGGGCATGCCCACGGACGCGTAGGCGTCCATCATCTGTTCGGCGGTGATCACTTCGATCTGGTTGGGGTAGGTGTCCAGGGCATAACCCGCCGCGATGCGGCTGATTTCCTTGTCATAGGCCTGGATCAGCTCGAAGGTCCATTCGGACCCCGTGGATATGGGTTGGCGCTTATGCTCTTTGGCGGTCATGTCACTAACCTGCGCTGGAAGAGTTCACGGAAGACCGGATAGATATCGCCGGCCGAGACCAATTGTTGCTGGGCGAAGGTGTCAGCGAAGGCTTCGCTGATGCGCTCGTATTCGAACCACAGCGCCTGGTGTTCGCGCGGGGTGATTTCGACGTAGGTGTAGTACTGCACGAACGGCATGATCTGGTTGATCAGGATGTCGCGGCAAATGGGTGAGTCGTCGTTCCAGTTGTCGCCGTCGGAGGCCTGGGCGGCGTAGATGTTCCACTCGTTGGCCGGATAGCGTTCAGCCATGATTTCCTGCATCAGCTTCAAGGCGCTGGAAACAATGGTGCCGCCGGTTTCCCGCGAGTAGAAGAACTCCTCTTCGTCGACTTCCCGGGCGCTGGTATGATGGCGGATGAACACCACATCGATCTTGTCGTAGTTACGCTTGAGGAACAGGTACAGCAGGATGAAGAAGCGCTTGGCGATGTCCTTGGTCGCCTGGGTCATGGAGCCGGACACGTCCATCAGGCAGAACATCACCGCCTTGGAACTGGGATTGGGTTGCTTGACCAGGAGGTTGTACTTCAAGTCGAAAGTGTCGAGAAACGGCACGCGGTGAATTCGCGCACTGAGTTTGGCGATTTCGGCTTCAATGTCCTGGATATCGCCGAAGTTGTCCGGCTCTTCGCGTTTCAGGCGCTCCAGTTCCACCTTGGCATCCCGCAGTTTCGCGCGGCTGCTGCCAGACAAGGCGATACGTCGCGCATGAGCCGAGCGCAGGGTGCGGATAATGTTGATCCGCGACGGATTGCCTTCGTTGCTGATCCCGGCGCGCACAGTCTTGAAGGTGTCGGTACCGGTCAGGTTGCGTTTGACCAGGTTGGGCAGTTCCAGATCTTCGAACATGAACTCCAGGAATTCTTCCTGGGTGATCTGGAACACGAACTCATCCATGCCTTCGCCGGAGTTGCCGGCCTTGCCCGGCCCTTTGCCACCCGCGCCGCCTTGAGGCCGCTGGATATGTTCGCCGCTGGTGAATTCCTTGTTGCCGGGATGCACGACAGTCTGTTTGCCGCCCCGGCCGTGATGCAGCACCGGTTCATCGATATCCCGTCCGGGAATGCTGATCTGTTCGCCATGCTCCATGTCAGTGATGGAGCGGCGGCTGACGGCCTCTTCGACGGCCTTTTTGATGTGGTCACGGTAACGCCGCAGGAACCGCTGGCGGTTTACCGTGCTCTTGTTCTTGCCATTGAGACGTCGGTCGATCACATAGCTCATGTAGGAGCCCTCCGGGCAGCTTCAAGTTACAAGCTTCAAGCGGCAAGCTGGAAGCTTAAAGACAAGCGGTCGATTGCCAGGCTGTCCGGCGTACCGGGAGCCTGGCATTGCACGCTTGTCGCTGCCTTACTGCGATTTGCGGACCCGCAAGTACCACTCGGAGAGCAGTCGTACCTGTTTGTCGGTGTAGCCACGCTCGACCATGCGAGTGACGAAGTCGTTGTGTTTTTGCTGATCCTCCTTGCTGGCCTTGGCGTTGAAGCTGATGACCGGCAGCAGATCCTCGGTGTTGGAGAACATTTTCTTCTCGATGACCACCCGCAGCTTCTCGTAGCTGAGCCAGGTAGGGTTCTTGCCATTGTTGTTGGCCCGGGCGCGCAGCACGAAGTTGACGATTTCGTTGCGGAAATCCTTCGGATTGCTGATGCCGGCGGGTTTTTCGATCTTTTCCAGTTCCTCGTTGAGGGCTACGCGGTTGAGGATCTCGCCGGTTTCCGGGTCGCGGTATTCCTGGTCCTGAATCCAGAAGTCTGCGTACAGCACGTAGCGGTCGAAGATGTTCTGGCCGTATTCGCTGTAGGACTCCAGGTACGCGGTCTGGATTTCCTTGCCGATGAACTCGATGTAGCGCGGTGCCAGGTATTCCTTGAGGAAGCGCAGATAGCGCTCGCGGGTTTCAGCCTGGAACTGTTCCTGTTCGATCTGCTGTTCCAGCACGTAGAGCAGGTGTACCGGGTTGGCGGCGATTTCGTGCGGGTCGAAGTTGAAGACCTTGGACAGGATCTTGAACGCAAAGCGTGTCGACAGGCCGTTCATGCCCTCGTCCACACCCGCTGTGTCGCGGTATTCCTGGATCGACTTGGCCTTCGGATCGGTGTCCTTGAGGTTTTCGCCGTCATACACCCGCATCTTCGAGTAGATGTTTGAGTTCTCCGGCTCCTTGAGGCGCGACAGCACGGTGAACTGGGCGAGCATCTTCAGGGTGTCAGGCGCGCAATGGGCCTTGGCCAGGGAGCTGTTGAACAGCAGCTTGTCGTAAATCTTGATTTCATCGCTGACCCGCAGGCAGTACGGCACCTTGACGATGTAGATCCGGTCGATGAAGGCTTCGTTGTTCTTGTTGTTGCGGAAGGTATGCCATTCCGATTCGTTGGAGTGGGCCAGCAGGATGCCGGTAAACGGAATCGCCCCCAGGCCTTCGGTACTGTTGTAGTTACCTTCCTGTGTCGCGGTGAGCAGTGGGTGCAGCACCTTGATCGGTGCCTTGAACATCTCCACGAACTCCATCAGGCCCTGGTTGGCCCGGCACAGTGCGCCCGAGTAGCTATAAGCGTCGGCATCGTTCTGCGGGAATTCTTCGAGTTTGCGGATATCGACCTTACCCACCAGCGCCGAGATGTCTTGGTTGTTCTCGTCACCGGGTTCGGTCTTGGCCACGGCGATCTGGTTGAGGATCGATGGATAGAGCTTCACCACCCGGAACTGGCTGATGTCGCCGCCGAACTCGGCCAGGCGCTTGGTCGCCCAGGGCGACATGATGGTATTGAGGTAGCGCCGTGGAATACCGAAGTCTTCTTCGAGGATCGCGCCATCTTCCGTGGCGTTGAACAGCCCCAGGGGCGACTCGAACACCGGCGAGCCCTTGATGGCGTAGAACGGCACCTTCTCGATCAGTTGTTTGAGCTTCTCGGCCAGGGACGACTTACCGCCGCCGACGGGGCCGAGCAGGTAGAGGATCTGTTTCTTCTCTTCCAGGCCTTGGGCGGCATGGCGGAAATACGAGACGATCTGGTCAATGCATTCTTCCATGCCATGGAAGTCTTCAAAGGCCGGGTAGCGACGGATCACCTTGTTCGAGAAAATTCGCGACAGTCGCGAATTCGCTGCGGTGTCCACCAGCTCCGGCTCGCCAATCGCCAGCAGCAGGCGTTCAGCGGCAGACGCGTAGGCGCTGCGGTCCTTTTTGCACAGTTCGAGATACTCCTGAAGCGAGAGCTCTTCCTGGCGGGTGGACTCGAAGCGTTGTTGGAAGTGGCTAAAAATACTCATGACGTCGTCACCTCGCTCGATACGTGGAGCCGACGCCGGATCAATCAGTCGATGCTGGCAGTCATTGGTGGACACCAATGGCTGTTTCCCCCCAGAACACCCTGAAACGCTACCGATGACCCGTACGCCGGTGTACCGGCTCTCCCCTGATTCGGATGGCCTGCGCTTAAGGATAGTTCGGAATCAGGGAGGTCAAGGCGCGATACGAAATTAGTTTGGCCGCGCCGTTCGTCAGAAACGGCGCGAGGCCAAGCGTCACGCGGGGTAGCGGGGTTTGAAAAAAATTATTGCGCGTCGCCTGCGGCAATTTCTGCAGGATAGGTCGCACGCCATAGCTCAAAGCCACCGTCGAGGCTATACACGTCGGAGAAACCCTGGCTCACCAGATAGGCCGCCGCGCTTTGGCTGGAGTTGCCGTGGTAGCACGCCACAATCACTGGCGCGTCGAGGTCGGCGGCACGGATGAAGTCGGCGATGTTGTGGTTGTCCAGATGCTGGGCGCCACTGATGTGGCCGGCGATGTAGGTGGGCTGGTCGCGGATGTCGACAACCACCGCGCCTTGCTCGCGCAGGGCCTGGGCTTGCTCGGGAGGGATGCGTTTGAATTCAGTCATGGCGGGATCCTTTGGCCTGTATGAAAGCGCGGCTCAGCGCTTTGCCGTGGCCTGCTGTTGTTCGGGAATGGGGGCTTCGCACTGGCAGCTCACGCGCTCGCCGGTGTCGATGTTCATCAGGGTCATGGCGCCGCCCCACACACAGCCGGTGTCGAGGGCGAATACGCCTGGTTCATCACATTTGCCTTCCAGAGCTGCCCAGTGGCCGAAGATGATCTTCGTTTCACGGGTCTTGCGTTCCTTGTGGGCGAACCAGGGCTTGTAGCCGGGCAGCGCGGTGTCGGCGCCTTCCTTGCTCTTGAGGTCCAGTTTGCCTTCGGCGGTGCAGAAGCGCATGCGGGTGAAGTAGTTGGTGATCACCCGCAGGCGGGCGACGCCGGTGAGTTCGTTGTCCCACTTCACCGGATCGTTGCCGTACATGCCATCCAGGTAAGCCGTGTACAGGTTGTCATCGGCCAGGGCGGCTTCGACTTCGCCGGCACACTTGAGGGCTTTCTTCAGCGTCCACTGCGGTGGAATGCCGGCATGCACCAAGGCCATGTCACGGCTCTCGTCGTAGTGCATGATTTTTTGCCGGCGCAGCCAGTCAAGCAGCTCGACGCGATCCGGAGCCTCGAGGATTTCCCGCAGGGTATCGCCCTTTTTCAGGCGCTCGATGTTATTGCCGGCCGCCAGCAGGTGCAGGTCATGGTTGCCCAGCACACACACCAGGGAGTCGCGCATGCCATAAAGGAAGCGCAGGGTTTCCAGGGATTGCGGGCCACGATTGACCAAGTCGCCTACCAGCCACAGGCGATCCTTGGCTGGATCGAAGGCCACGCGGTCGAGCAGGCACTTGAGCGGTTCCAGGCAGCCTTGCAGGTCACCGACGGCATACGTCGCCATCAGTGCAGGGCTCCGGGGACCGCGAGGCGGAATGGGGCGATGACGGCGTCGAAGTGTTTGCCGTCCTCGGCGAGCATCTGGTAGCTGCCTTGCATGTTGCCGACGCGGGAGGTCATGACCGTGCCGCTGCTGTAGGTGTGGCTCTTGCCGGGGGCGATCAGCGGTTGTTGGCCGACCACGCCGGCGCCGCGGACTTCCTCGACCTGGCCGTCACCGTCGGTGATGACCCAATGGCGCGACAGCAGCTTGGCAGGCAGCTCGCCATTGTTTTGCACGGTAATGGTGTAGGCGAACGCAAAGCGGTTCTGCTCGGGTTGCGATTGTTCCGCCAGAAAGCGGGTGACGACGCTGACGTCGATCTGATAACGAGGATCGGACATGCAAGAGGCCTTAAAAGCAAAAGCGGGGGAACAGCGGATGCCGATCAGTCTAGGCCAAGTGGTGGGCACTAGGCCAGACATGCTGTCTGGCCGTGCCCGACTCTACTTTATTCGGCCGCTGGCGCAGGCTGAATGGCGAGTTGGTCAGCCAGGCGCACGAAGGCGGCCAGGTCCAGCTGCTCGGGGCGCAGGCTGCCGTCGACGCCGGCGGCTTCGATTTCAGCGTTGCTGAGCAAAGCCTTCAACGTATTGCGCAAGGTCTTGCGGCGTTGGTTGAACGCTTCGCGCACCACGCGTTCCAGCAATTTATGATCTTTGGCCGGGTGCGGCAGTACCGCGTGAGGCACCAGGCGCACGATGGCGGAGTCGACCTTCGGCGGTGGGTTGAACGCCCCCGGGCCGACGTTGAACAGGTGCTCTACGCGGCAATGGTACTGAACCATGATCGACAGGCGACCCCAATCACCACCGCCAGGACCCGCGGCCAGACGCTCAACCACTTCCTTTTGCAGCATGAAATGCATGTCGCGGATGATGCCGGCGTTGTTCAGCAGGTGAAAAATCAGCGGGGTGGATATGTTGTACGGCAGGTTGCCGACCACCCGCAGGCTGTTGGGCGCCGCATTGAGGCTGGTGAAGTCGAACTTCAGCGCATCGCCTTGGTGCAGGTTGAAATTGGGCATGCCGGCGAACTGCTGGTTGAGGATCGGGATCAGGTCCTTGTCCAACTCAACCACGTCCAACTGGCCGCCGCTCTTCAGCAGGCCTTGGGTCAGGGCGCCCTGGCCCGGGCCGATTTCCAGCAGGCGGTCTTCGGGCTTGGCATGGATGGAGCGCAGGATGCGATCAATCACGCCAGCGTCGTGCAGGAAGTTTTGCCCGAAACGCTTGCGCGCCCGGTGTTGGTAATGCTCAGTCATATACGGGTCTCGGCCATCTGATAGGCGGTTTCCAGGGCCACGTGCAGGCTGCCGGTATCGATCTTGCCGCTGCCGGCGAGGTCCAGGGCGGTGCCATGGTCGACGGAGGTGCGGATGATCGGCAGGCCCAGTGTCACGTTGACGGCGGCGCCGAAGCCTTTGTACTTCAGCACGGGCAGCCCCTGGTCATGGTACATCGCCAGCACTGCGTCGCAGTGCTCCAGATATTTGGGGGTAAACAGAGTGTCGGCAGGCAATGGGCCGCGCAGGTCCATGCCCTCAAGGCGCAGACGCTCCAGGGTTGGTTCGATGATGTCGATTTCTTCATGGCCCAAGTGACCACCTTCACCGGCGTGGGGGTTGAGCCCACAGACCAGGATGCGTGGTTGGGCGATGCCGAATTTCTGTTGCAGGTCGGCGTGCAGGATGCGTGTCACACGCTCCAGTCGCTCGGGGGTAATGGCGTCGGCAATCTCGCGCAGGGGCAGGTGAGTGGTCACCAGCGCCACCCGCAGGTCACCGGTTGCCAGCATCATCACCACTTGTTCGGTATGGGTCAGCTCAGCGAGGAATTCGGTATGGCCCGAAAAGGCGATCCCGGACTCGTTGATCACACCCTTGTGCACCGGGGCGGTGATCATTCCCGCGAAATCCCCGTTGATGCAGCCTTGGCCGGCCCGTGTCAGGGTTTCCAGGACAAAGGCAGCGTTGGCCTTGTTCAGTTGCCCGGCGACGACCTTGGCCTGCAGCGGGGTATCCCATACGTACAGGCTGTTGGCTGGCGCCGGCAGATCAGGCCAGTTGCCCGGGCCGACCGACAGCAGATCGACGGCCACGCCCAACTGCGCGGCCCGCTCAAGGAGCAGGTCGCGGCTGGTAATGGCAATCAGGGGATGTGGCTGGGTGTGCGAGGCGAGCAGCAGGCACAGGTCAGGACCAATGCCGGCCGGCTCGCCGGGTGTCAATGCGAAACGCTTGGGTTTCACTGGGCTGCCTGGTCGGTGCCTGTTTGGTCGGCGCCAGGAAGCTTGTTCTCTACGTAGGCTTCGTCACGGATCTGACGCAACCACGTTTGCAGCTCTTCGTCGTATTTGCGGTTACGCAGTACGGTCAGTGCTTGTTGCTCGCGGGCCTGGGCGGTGTTGTCAGTGGCGCGACGGCCAAGGACTTCCAGCACATGCCAGCCATATTGGGTCTTGAACGGCTTGGACAGTACGCCTTGCGGAGTCTTGGCCATGACGTCCTGGAACTCTGGAACCAGTGCTTTCGGGTCGATCCAGTTCAGGTCGCCGCCGTTAAGCGCCGAACCCGGGTCTTCGGAATAGCTCTTCGCCAGTTCGCCGAAGTCTTCGCCCGCTTCGATGCGGTCATACAGCTTCTGGGCCAGTTCCTTGGTTTGGGCTTCGGTACGGATCTCGCTTGGCTTGACCAGGATGTGACGAACGTGAACTTCGTCCTTCATCTGGGCTTCTTCGCCACCGCGCTTGCCGAGCAACTTGAGGATGATGAAACCGCCTGGCGTACGGGCAGGCTGGGTGAGGCCACCGACTTCCATGGCGCTCAGCTCGCGGTCGAACGGTGGTGGCAGTTGAGCGGCTTTACGCCAGCCCATGTCACCGCCTTCAAGGGCGTTGTCGCTGCCGGACTGGGCAATGGCCATCTGAGCAAAGTCAGCGCCTTGCTTGAGCCGGTCATAGATAGCCTGGGTTTTCGCTGCGGCAGCATTGAGCTGTTCAGCGTTGGCGCTGTCTGGGGTAGGAACCAGGATGTTGGCCAGGTGCAGTTCTTCGGAAAGCTGCATCTTGCCAAGGTCAGAGGCCAGGAAGTTCTTCACTTCCTGCTCGGACACCTGAACCCGCTCGGCCACACGGCGCTGACGCACACGGCTGATGATCATTTCACGGCGAATCTGGTCACGGGCGTCCTCATAGGACAGGCCATCGTGAGCCAGGGCGGCGCGGAACTGATCAACACTCATGTTGTTGCGCTGGGCGATGGTGCCGACAGCCTGGTTCAATTCTTCGTCGCTGATACGGATGCCGGAGCGATCGCCGATCTGCAATTGCAGGTTTTCAACGATCAGGCGCTCAAGCACCTGCTGGTCCAGCACGCTGGTCGGCGGTACGCCGCCGCCACGCTTGGCGATAGTTTGCTGAACTTCCTTGACCCGTTGGTCCAGTTGGCTCTGCATGATCACGTCGTTATCGACGATGGCCACTACCTTATCCAGCGGTTGAACCGCAGCGTGAGCTGCGGCAGTACCCAGGAACAGCGCGCCCAGCATCAGCGGGCGCAGACAATCAGAAAGCTTGGTCTTCACGTTCACGATAACCTTCAATGCCTTTGTCGAGGAAGCTCTCTACCTTGGCGCCGGTCAGGCCGCCGAGTCCTTTGAGGACAACTTGGAAGAAGAGCCCGTGGTCACCCTTTTCGTTCAGCGGGGCGATCTGGCTGTATTCGTCGTTGGAAACCCAGTAACGGTTGATGACGCGCAGTTTCCAGCAGCAGTTGTCGTACTCGAAACCACCGAAGGCTTCCAGGGTACGGTTGCGTGCGTAGTCATACTGCCAGCGGGTGATCAGGTTCCACTGAGGAATGATCGGCCACATCATCGAGAAGTCGTGTTGCTGGATTTTGTAGTAATCCTTCACGAAGTTTTCTGTGCCCGGAGTGCCGTAGTCACCACCAAACTGCCATTTGCCGGTCAACTGGTTGTAGACCACTTGGTCGTTGCGATAGCGATAACCAAGATTGACTACCTTATTTGGGTTGTCTTCCGGTTGGTAATGGAACATTGCACTGCCTGAGCGTGGGCTACGGCTTTCAGTGTCCCAGTTGTAGTTGGCAGTCGCGCGCCAATCACGGTTGAAACGGAACTCGTAGTCCAAAGCGATTGGAGAGACGTTTGAGTGAGCGTCGTCCCGCGTCGCTGGGTCGATGCCCGGCAACTGCACTTCACGGTCCTTGAAATACACAGCCTGGCCAACAGAGATACGCTGACGCTCAAAGCCGTTTTCTTCGATCCAGCGGTTGGTTACGCCGAGGGACAGCTTATTTTCGTCACCAATGCGATCAGACCCGGTGAAGCGGTTTTCACGGAACAGCGAGTCATAGTCAAATGTCGATTCGCTCGTATCGAATACCGGGATATCGGTCTGGTCTTTCTCCGGAACGTAGAGATAGAACAGGCGAGGTTCGAGCGTTTGGCGATAGGTCTTACCGAACCATTGCGTGTCGCGGTCGAAGTAGAGACCGCTGTCGATACTTGCAATCGGAATCGCGCGATCTTGCGAGCTTTTGAATTCTTCACCGAGAGACGATGCGCCAGCCCGGTTTGTCAGCAAGTCATTTTTGCCCGTGCTGTCCAAATCCAAGTCGTACTTGGTGTAGACATATTTAAGCTTTGGCTTGATATAGCCATACGTCCAGTCAAGAGGAAGCGAAACACTGGGTGCAAGGTTCAGACGATTGCCGTTGGCTCGGTTAAGGCCTAGTACATAGCTATCCAGCCGCAGAGACTGGGCGCCATTTTCATCGGTAAATATGCCCTTCTCAAGGTCTCGGTCAAATCTTACAGCTTCGGTATCGTAGGAGAAGTCCAGACCGGCCGGATGGTAAGGCAGCGTACCATTGAAGGTCACCTGTGGAAGGCGATTGTAAGGTGTGATCTGGGAAACTGTCGCCAGCTGGTAAGCCTGCAAATTCAGACGCGCCTGGTAGGTATCCCCACGATAGGTCACCGAACCCTGCTGGTTCACATAGTCTTGGGTCTTGATCCCTTCCTGATAGGACTTCAAATCCTGGAAGTAATAAGGATCGCTGATATTCGTGTAATCAACCTGGGTCAGTACACGCGAATCCAACCCGCCCTTATGCTGCCAGTTGAGCATATAACGAGTTTTTTCGTAGTCGGTCTGCAGCTTGCGCTCGTCGCTATCGTCGTTCAGGTACGCGCCGCCAAACTGCCCTTCGCTGGACTTGGTGAGGTAGCGGAATTCGCCTTCCATCAACATGCCGCGCTTGGTCATGTATTGCGGGTACAACGTGGCATCGTAGTTCGGCGCCAGGTTGAAGTAGTACGGCGTAACCAGCGTGAAGCCAGTCTCGCTGCCGGTGCTGAAGCTCGGCGGCAGGAAGCCGGATTGACGACGGTTGTCGATCGGGAAGTAGATGTACGGGGTGTAAAGGATCGGAATGTCCTTCACTCGCAACGTCACGTTGGTCGCCGTACCGAAACCGGTGGCCGGGTTGAGCGTGATGTTGTTGCCCTTGAGCTGCCAGGCGTTGCTGTTCGGCTCACAGGTGGTGTACGTACCGTCCTTGAGACGGATGATCGCGTTCTCGGCACGCTTGGCGTACAGGGCGTTGCCGCGGATGCGCGATTTGTGCATCACGTATTCGGCGTTGTCGACCTTGGCCGCGCCGGTGTCCAGTTGGACTTCAGCGTGGTCGCCCACCAGCAGGGCACCGTTGTCGCGCAGACGGACGTTGCCGTTCAGCTCGCCACGGTTCTCGGCCTGGTAGAGGTTGGCCTCGTCGGCCTCGACCTGCATGCTGCCCTGGCGCATGACGACGTCACCGGCCAGGGAGGCAACTTGCTGTTCCTGCTCGTAACGAGAGACCTTGGCGCCGATGAAAGTCGGTGCGTCGCTCTTGTTCGTCTTGTCGTTCATGCCAGGACGGATCGGTTCGATGTACGCGCCGGAGCAGTACGGGCCGGTTTCGGCCAGTTGCGCAGCGGTGAGCTTCTCGCGAGGGACCCAGTCCAGATGGCTGTAGTCGGCGCTGCGCGAACGCAGGCCGCGGCCCTTGGCTTCGGTGACCAATGTGGTCTGCGGCACGGCCTCGGCAGTGCCAGCAGACTCGCCTTGCGGCGTGCTGCTGGCAGAGCTGACGGCACTGCCGTCATGCACCGGGCGCGGTGGCAGCGGGGCTGCGGCCGTCTTCGGCGCGCAATCCCAGGCACCCGAAGCAGAGACTGAGCAGTCATACTGTTCTGCGGCGACCACGAATGAGGTGGCGAAAGGTTGCATGGCCAGCAGACTGCCGGTTACCAGCAACGGAAATTTTCTACGAAACGCGGGGGATTTCAATGCCATCTTATTAGTCCGGGCTTCCTGCGTGCCATCTGCCCGCGGTGTGGGCCGCACGCCTCTCGATGGTCTGAAAAAGATGCGTGATAATAAAGCATGACCCGCTTGACGGCTAGCGCCGTCGGAGACCCTTGTAATGCCCGACCAAGATCTACGTTTGCAACAGCTGAAAGTCTGGCTTGATGAGCAATTGCCTCGCCTTTTTACCGCCCAAGGCTGGGGTCTCGTACCCCCGGCCACGTTGACTGCGGCCAGCAGTGACGCGAGTTTCAGGCGTTACTTCCGGTGGGACGGAGGAGGTCGCAGTTTTGTCGTAATGGACGCTCCACCCCCCCAGGAAAACTGCAAACCTTTCGTCGATATCGCGCATTTTCTCGGTCAGTCGGGAATAAATGTTCCGAAAATTTATGCGCAAGATCTGATTCGCGGCTTTCTTTTGCTTAACGACCTGGGGAAAAAAACCTATCTGGACGTGATTGACGAGCAAAATGCCGATCAATTGTTCGCCGATGCCATCGATGCGTTGCTCGCTTTCCAGCAATTGCCGATGGAGACGCCATTGCCAAGCTATGACGTTGCTCTGTTACGTCGGGAGCTGGAATTGTTTCCTGAATGGTACGTTCGCCGGGAGTTGGGCATCGAGTTCGACGCGCGGCAACTTGCCCTGTGGCAGCGCGTCAGCGATCACCTGATCGACAGCGCCCTGGCCCAGCCCAAGGTGCTGGTGCACCGCGACTACATGCCGCGCAACCTGATGATCAGCGAGCCTAACCCCGGCGTGCTGGATTTCCAGGATGCGGTCTACGGCCCGGTGACCTACGACATCACGTGCCTGTTCAAGGATGCGTTCCTCAGTTGGCCGAAAGCCCGCGTACGGGAATGGCAGCGCGGTTATTGGCAGCGCGCCGGCGCGCTGGGCATCCCGGTGCAGTCGGACTTCGAAGAGTTCCTGCGAGCCAGCGACCTGATGGGCGTGCAGCGTCACCTGAAGGTGATCGGCATCTTCGCGCGCATTTGCCATCGCGATGGTAAGCCACGCTACCTGGCGGACGTGCCGCGCTTCTTTGCTTATATAGAGGCGGTGCTCGCAGACCGGCCAGAGTTGAGCGAACTGGGTGAGTTGCTGGCGAGCCTGCGCGTCGAGGCGGCGGTATGAAGGCCATGATCCTGGCCGCCGGCAAAGGTGAGCGGATGCGTCCGCTCACCCTGCACACGCCCAAGCCGCTGATCCAGGCCGGCGGCAAGCGCCTGATCGAGTATCACCTCGAGGCGCTGGCGAAAGCCGGCTTCACCGATATCGTCATCAACCATGCCTGGCTCGGCCAGCAGATCGAAGGTTACCTGGGGGACGGCGCGCAGTACGGCGTACGTATCCAGTACTCGGCCGAAGGCGAGCCGCTGGAAACCGGCGGCGGCATTTTCAAGGCCTTGCCGTTGCTGGGGGACGAACCGTTCCTGGTGGTCAATGGCGACATCTGGACCGATTACGACTTCGCCAGCCTGAACCAGCCGTTGAATGGCCTGGCCCACCTGGTAATGGTCGACAACCCGCCCCATCACCCGTCCGGCGGTGACTTCTACATAAAGGACGGCACACTTCATGATGCTGCTCCCGGTGCCGATAACCTGACCTTCAGTGGCATTTCCGTGCTCGACCCGAAGTTGTTCGCGGGTTGCAGTGCGGGTGCTTTCAAGCTGGCGCCGCTGTTGCGTGACGCCATGGCGAAAGGGTTGGTGACGGGGGAACACATGAACGGACGCTGGATCGATGTCGGGACGCTGGAGCGCCTGGCGCAAGTCGAAACCCTGCTGACAGCGGGGCACTAGGATGTTGTGGCCAGGGACTCTGATCGGAGCCGGGGCGGGCTTTGCCATTGCCAGCATTCCGGGGGCCATGTTGGGCGCGTTGCTGGGCCAGGCGCTGGACCGGCGCCTGGAGCTGCAAAGCTGGGCTCAGTTACGCGAGCGCCTCGGCGGTCGGCCGGCGCTGCGCAATGACGCATTGCTGTTCGTGTTGCTCGGCCGCCTGGCCAAGAGTAATGGCCGGGTAGTGGACGGGCATATCCAGCAGGCGCGCCAGGAAATGCGCTCGCTGGACATGTCCGAGCCGGCCCAGCGCCGTGCGATTGCCGCGTTCAATCGCGGCAAGTCCGGCTCGGACCGGGTGCGCAGTTATTTGGGCGTGCTCAAGGCTCAGCCTCACGCGGCGGAAGGTGTGCTGCGTGCCTGTTGGCGCATGGCCTGGGCGGACGGCAAGGCCAGTAGCGCCGAGCGCGAGTTGATTGAGCAATGGGGCAAATGGCTGGGTTGGACCGTGCAGCAGATCCGGGCATTGGCGGCTGACTACGAGCCAGAGCGCAAACCGTTGGCCAATCGTGGCGGGGCCTATCAGGAGGCGCTGCGGATTCTGGGGGTGACCTCGACCACTGAACCATCGGTGATCAAACGCGCCTACCGGCGCCTGCTCAGCCGGCACCACCCGGACAAGATTGCTGGCAGTGGCGCCAGTCCCGCCCAGGTGCGCGAGGCGACCGAACGTACCCGCGAGCTGCATAACGCCTATGCGCTGATTCGCGAAAGACGAGACTTTCGCTAGCAGAAGCAGGAGCCGCTGTTTTTTATGGTGTAAACCGGATCAATTGTGGGAGCGGCGGTGCGACGATTCGACTTGCTCGCGAATGCGGTGGATCAGTAACAGATACAGTGACTGACTCACCGCATTCGCGAGCAAGCCCGCTCCCACATTTTACTCTCCAGTGTTTTTGAGATTTACGATCAGTCCCCGGGATTTTGCGGGCTCAGCCAGCCGCGAATCCGGCGGTACAGTTGTTCTTGCCCGGCCTGGCTGTTATCGGGGAAGGCCTTCAACGACACCTGCTTGTAGCTGTCATTCTTCAAACGCTTGCTGGCCTGGGAACGTTCCTGGGCCGCTTTGCGTACCAGGGCGTTGTCCTGGTAGAAAAAGTCTGCCGTGGCCACCTTCAGTTTCGGTGCCAGTTGTTGCAGGTCCGGGGCACGGCCCACCGGGGTTTGTCCGGCCACCATCACAAATTTCTGCACCTGCGCCGGTTGTTTTTCACTCAGGTAGCGTGCTGCCCACCAGGCGCCGGTGCCATGGCCCAGCAGCACAATGCTGCGGGCATTCTGGGTCTGGGCGAAGGCGAGGGCGGCGTCGATGCGCGCGAAGATTCGCGTGGCGTCGGTCTTGTCTTGTTCATCGTTGCCCGGAACCACGGCCGGGTCGGTGCCTTCAGCTTCGGCGCTGGCGGCTTGCTCCACGGGTTTGGCGACGGTGCTGGCGTCTTTGCTGCTGGTGTCCACGGCCGCCTTGGGCGATTCGATGACCCGGGGTGGCAGCGTGTCCAGAGTCAGGTCCGGCAGCGACAAGCTCAGGGTGCCCCAGGCAGCGTCCGGCAATTTCTTGCGCAACGGACCGATTGCTTGAGGCCAGTCAGCACTTTCGCCGTTGCCCGGGACGATAATCACCACGCCTTCAGGCTCGCCGGTGTTGGCCGGCTTCCACAGGGCCAGGAAAGAATCGCTTCCCGCCTGCAACTGTTGCTGTTCCTGCTGCGGGATTTGTCGCTCCAGGGCGTTGGCTTCTTCCTGGCTGCGCTCCGGCAAGGGCTGGCGTACCACCGGTTTTTCCGGGGCGGGAGCGGGAGTGTCGGCAGCCTCGACACAAAAGGCGCTGGTAAACAGCAGCGACAGGCACAATGCTGGCAGTGCCGAACGGTGGGAAAGTGGCATCGTTGAATTCCGGCCAGAAGTGATTCCGGCAGCCTAATGGGTTGGTCAGTATTTGTCAGTGATATGAGACGTGGATCATGGGTTTTCGCTACCTGCTGGTTATCGGCTGTTTATGCTTTCCCTTGATTGCGGGCGCCGTGCCTGCGCCTGCCACTCACCAGGCGCAGCTCGATGCCGGCCAGCGTGAATGGCTCGGCCACCATCCGGACCTGCGGGTCGGCCTGGTATTGCAGGCGCCTTATGCCCAATACGATCGGCGCTTGCAGCGGCTGTCCGGAGCCAACGTCGAATTGATGCAGTGGCTGGCCAAGGCGCTGAACATCGAGCTGACCTGGCGCAACTTTCCCAACCAGGAGCAACTGGAGGCGGCGGTGCGTGAAGGTGAGGTCGACCTCGCCCCCGGCCTACTGCAAACCCCGGCCGGTCTGCGTTTATGGTTGTTCTCTGATCCGTATATGCGCGTGCCCCAGCACATCGTCGGGATCCGCGACGGCGGCACATCGGTAGACCTGGAGAAACTCGATGACCAATCCCGCGTCGCCGTGCGCATGCCCAGCGCTGTGGCGGATTACCTGCGCAGCACCTACCCGAGCCTCAACCTGCAAGGCGTGCCCATGGAGCGCCAGGCCCTGCAATTGCTGGTGAGCCAGCAAGCCCGGTATGCAGTAGTGGATGAGGCGCAATTGAGCCGGTTGTCTGGCGAAACCGAGTTCGCCGGTCTTGCCGTGGTGGGCGATATCGGCCTGCCGCAATTGTTGCGGGTGGCAACGCGGCGCGACTGGCCAGAGCTGGCGGAGATCATGCAAAGCGCCCTGCGTGCGATTCCCGCCCGCGATCTGGACCAGTTGCACACACGCTGGCTGCAGCCCAAATACCCGCGGGTGACCGAGTCGCCCGGTTTCTGGCAAAACCTCACTCTGTTGTTGGGGCTCTTATTGCTCGCCAGCCTGGCCGTGGTGTTCTGGCAGCGCCGCCAGCAACGCGGCCTGGAACACAACCTGCTGGCCGCCCGGGAAGAAAGCGCCGCCCGCGCGGCCGGCGCCGAAGCCTTGCGCCTGACTCAGTTCTCCATCGATCAAAGTACCGTCGGCATCCTCTGGGTCAATTGGGACAGCCATGTGCGCTACGCCAACCAAGCAGCAGAAACCATGCTCGGCTACGTTCCCGGCGCCCTGATCGAGCGACCGCTGATCGAATTCGATCCGACTCTGACCATGGACCGCTGGCTCAACCTGTGGAAACGCGCGCGGGCCAGCGAAGACGGGCCGCAGAGTTTTGCGACCAATTGCCTGCGTGCCGATGGCAGCGTATTGCCAGCCGATGTGTCCCTGAGTTTCCTGCGCTTTGCCGATGGCGAGTACCTGGTGGTCTACCTCAACGATGTCACCGAGCGTCGCCGGGCCCTCGCGGCCTTGCAGGAAAGTGAAGCGCGCCTGCAAGGGATTGCCGCCAATGTGCCGGGGCTGGTGTTTCGCCTGGAGCGTTTGCCCCGCAGCGAGGCGATCGAGTTCGCCTACATCAGCCAGGGCAGCGAGGGCTTGGTCGGGTACGCACCGGAAGTGCTCAGCCATCCGGCCATGGGCATTCGCAGTCTGGTGCATCCCGACGACCGCGCCAGTTATCACCGCACCCAGGACCAGGCCATCGAGACCGAGAGCAATTGGGCCTGGCAGGGCCGCATCCTGACCCGCCTGGGCGAGCAGCGCTGGGCCGATATCAAGGCCGTGACCCGGCGCCTGGAAGACGGCGCCGTGGTCTGGGACGGAATTGTCTGGGACATCAGCGAGAGCAAGCGCATCGAGCTGGAGCTGGACGCCTCCCGCGCGCAACTGCGGGAATTGTCGGCGCACCTGGAAACCGTGCGCGAGGAAGAGAAGGCCCGCATCGCCCGAGAAGTGCACGACGAACTGGGGCAGATGCTCACCGTGCTCAAGCTGGAAACCTCGATGTGCGAACTGACCTACGCACAACTGGATCCCGGCCTGCACGAGCGGCTGAACAGCATGAAGCGCCTGATCGCCCAACTGTTCCAACTGGTACGCGATGTGGCCACCGCCTTGCGTCCGCCGATTCTCGATGCCGGGATTGCCTCGGCGATCGAATGGCAGGCCCGGCGTTTCGAAGCCCGGACGCAGATTCCCTGCCTGGTGCAGGTGCCGGATAACCTGCCGTTACTGAGCGACGCCCAGGCTATCGGCCTGTTCCGTATCCTGCAGGAGGCACTGACCAATGTGATGCGCCATGCCCAGGCGCATACTGTCGAGCTGACGCTGGTGGTGGAGGGCACGCACTTGCGGCTGACCATCAGCGACGATGGCACAGGTTTCGTGCAGGCCCCCGGTCGACCGGTATCGTTTGGCCTGGTGGGCATGCGCGAACGGGTGTTGATCATGGGCGGGCAACTGAGCCTGGACAGTGAGTTGGGCGAAGGCACTACCCTGAGCGTGACGGTGCCGCTGGATTGATAACCAAAAGAAGAGGACATCCACAGTGATCCGTGTACTGGTAGCTGAAGACCACACCATCGTTCGCGAAGGCATCAAGCAACTGATCGGCCTGGCCAAGGACCTGCTGGTGGTGG
This sequence comes from Pseudomonas sp. SED1, assembly GCF_034044025.1. Classification (NCBI taxonomy): domain Bacteria; kingdom Pseudomonadati; phylum Pseudomonadota; class Gammaproteobacteria; order Pseudomonadales; family Pseudomonadaceae; genus Pseudomonas; species Pseudomonas sp. SED1. The sequence continues at coordinate 26,892 of NZ_JAXCIS010000202.1, read as the reverse complement.
GCGAGGCGAGCAATGGCGAGCAGTTGCTGGAGACCCTGCGCCACGTGCCCTGCGAGGTGGTCTTGCTGGACATCTCGATGCCTGGCGTCAACGGCCTGGAAGCCATCCCGCGGATTCGCGCGTTGAACAATCCTCCGGCGATCCTGGTGCTGTCGATGCACGACGAAGCGCAAATGGCCGCCCGTGCGCTGAAGGTCGGCGCCGCTGGCTACGCCACCAAGGACAGCGATCCGGCGCTGCTGCTGACGGCGATTCGCAAGGTCGCGGCGGGCGGACGGTATATCGACCCGGACCTGGCAGACCGCATGGTCTTCGAAGTCGGCCTGACCGATTCGCGCCCGTTGCATTCATTGCTGTCGGAGCGCGAGTTCTCGGTATTCGAGCGCCTGGCCCAAGGCGCCAACGTCAACGACATCGCCCTGCAATTGGCCTTGAGCAGCAAAACCATCAGCACCCACAAGGCGCGCCTGATGCAAAAGCTCAACATCACCTCCCTGGCGGAACTGGTGAAGTACGCCATGGAGCACAAGCTTCTATAACCGCATATCTATTTGCGACCACTCCCAGGCCTCGGCAGACCCGTTCCCGCCACCTGTAGCTGTCGCACTGTCCTGTGCCCGCCATCCGTGTAGGGCAATCCCTACCCCAAACCTTCCATCCTGCTGATGCCAATCTCTCCGGCCCCCCGATTTCCGCGGGCTTGCGGCTGGACTACGCTTGCTCCATGGCAGTCCAAAACAAAAAGGTGCGGGTATGAGCGAGGTGGATTCAAATGATGTGCTGGTCAGCTTTCGTGGCGTGCAAAAGAGCTACGACGGCGAGAACCTGATCGTCAAAGACCTCAACCTGGAGATTCGCAAGGGCGAATTCCTGACCCTGCTCGGGCCGTCCGGGTCGGGCAAGACCACCAGCCTGATGATGCTCGCCGGCTTCGAAACCCCCACCGCCGGCGAGATCCAACTGGCCGGCCGCTCGATCAACAACGTGCCGCCTCACAAGCGCGACATCGGCATGGTGTTCCAGAACTACGCGCTGTTCCCGCACATGACCGTCTCCGAGAACCTGGCATTTCCGCTCTCTGTACGCGGCCTGAGCAAGACCGACATCAGCGAGAGGGTCAAGCGTGTACTGAGCATGGTCCAGCTCGATGCCTTCGCCGAGCGCTACCCGGCGCAACTCTCCGGCGGCCAGCAACAGCGGGTGGCCCTGGCCCGGGCGCTGGTGTTCGAGCCGCAGCTGGTGCTGATGGACGAACCCCTCGGCGCCCTCGACAAGCAACTGCGCGAACACATGCAGATGGAGATCAAGCACCTGCACCAGCGCCTCGGCGTGACCGTGGTGTACGTGACCCACGACCAGGGCGAAGCGCTGACCATGTCCGACCGGGTGGCGGTATTCCACCAGGGCGAAATCCAGCAGATCGCCGCGCCGCGTACGTTGTACGAAGAGCCGAAAAACACCTTCGTCGCTAACTTCATCGGCGAGAACAATCGCCTCAATGGCCGCCTGCACAGCCATACCGGCGACCGTTGCGTGGTTGAGCTTGCGCGCGGCGAAAAGGTCGAGGCGCTGGCGGTGAACGTCGGCCAGGTCGGCGGTCCGGTGACCCTGTCGGTACGCCCGGAGCGCGTGAGCCTTAACGGTTCCAGCGAAAGCTGCGTCAACCGTTTCTCCGGGCGCGTGGCCGAATTCATCTACCTGGGCGACCACGTGCGGGTGCGCCTGGAAGTCTGCGGCAAGACCGATTTTTTTGTGAAACAACCGATCGCCGAGCTGGACACAGCCCTGGCGGTCGGCGACGTGGTACCGATTGGCTGGCAAGTCGAGCACGTTCGCGCGCTCGACCCACTTCTAGAGGCGAATTGATCGCCCCCTTGCTTCACCAACCTCGCACGTGGAGAGCACAACAATGTTGAGATCCCTGAAATATTCCGCCTTGGCTTTAAGCTTGATGGGCGCGACACAGGCCATGGCGGGCCCTGATTTGACGGTCGTGTCCTTCGGTGGCGCGAACAAGGCGGCGCAGGTCAAGGCCTTCTACGCACCGTGGGAAAGCGCGGGCAACGGCAAGATCGTCGCCGGCGAGTACAACGGTGAAATGGCCAAGGTCAAGGCCATGGTCGACACCAAGAGCGTGTCCTGGGACCTGGTGGAAGTAGAGTCGCCGGAACTGTCCCGTGGTTGTGATGAAGACATGTTCGAACCCCTGGACCCGAAGCTGTTCGGCAACCCGGGCGACTATGTGAAGGGCGCGATCCAGCCGTGCGGCGTGGGCTTCTTTGTGTGGTCCACCGTGCTGGCCTACAACGCCGACAAACTCAAAGCAGCACCAGGCGGCTGGGCAGATTTCTGGGACACCAAGAAATTCCCGGGCAAGCGCGGCCTGCGCAAGGGCGCGAAGTACACCCTGGAATTCGCCTTGATGGCTGACGGTGTGGCGCCGAAGGATGTGTACAAAGTGCTGGCCGGGAAAGATGGCCAGGACCGTGCGTTCAAGAAACTTGATGAACTCAAACCGTATATCCAGTGGTGGGAAGCGGGCGCCCAACCGCCGCAGTACCTCGCTTCTGGCGACGTCGTGATGAGTTCTGCCTACAACGGCCGGATCGCCGCCGTGCAGAAAGAAAGCAACCTGAAAGTGGTGTGGAACGGCGGGATCTACGACTTCGACGCCTGGGCCATTCCGAAAGGCCTGGCCAAGGACCGTGCTGAGGCGGCGAAGAAATTCATCGCCTTCTCGGTGCAGCCGCAGCAGCAGAAGACCTACTCGGAAAACATCGCCTACGGCCCGGCCAACATCCAGGCGGTGCCGTTGCTGGCGAAGGACATCCTGAAGGACATGCCGACTACCCCGGAAAACATCGCCAACCAGGTGCAGATCGACGTGAGCTTCTGGGCGGATAACGGTGAGCAACTGGAGCAGCGCTTCAATTCCTGGGCTGCCAAGTAACCACCGCACCCAGGGTGAATGGGCTTTTTGTGGCGAGGGGGCTTGTCCCCCGTTGGGCTGCGAAGCGGCCCCAAAACCAGCCACCGCGGCCAGTCTGATAAACCACGGTGGCTTTACTGGGGCTGCTGCGCAGCCCAACGGGGGACAAGCCCCCTCGCCACAGGTGTGGGCCCTCACAGGTCTGCATTCTTTTTTACGATCCGGAGTTCGCCATGGCCATCGCCATTCCCAGCCCCACCCTGAAACAGCGCCTGGCGCGGGCCGAGCGGCTCAACCGCTGGAAGGCCCAGGCCTTGATCGCGCCGCTGGTGGTGTTTTTGCTGCTGGTGTTCCTGGTGCCGATTGTGGCGCTGCTCTACAAAAGCGTCGGCAACCCGGAAGTGGTGGGCGGCCTGCCGCGCACGGTGGTAGCGGTAACCGCTTGGGACGGTCGTGGCCTACCGGGCGAGCCGGTGTACCAGGCCATCAGCGAAGACCTGGGCGAAGCCCGGAAAAACTCGACCCTGGGCGACCTCTCAAAACGCTTGAACATGGAACTGGCGGGCTATCGCAGCCTGCTGACGAAAACCGCGCGGGCGCTGCCGTTCACCGAAGCGCCTGCCTCTTATAAAGAAGCGCTGGAAAACCTCGACGAGCGCTGGGGCGACCCGGCGTACTGGCAGGCGATCCGGCGCAACACCAGCAGCCTGACGCCTTACTACCTGCTGGCCGCCGTCGATCATCGCATCGACGACCTCGGCGAAATCGCCCCGGCCACTCCAGACCAGGCGATCTACCTCGATATCTTCGCCCGTACGTTCTGGATGGGCCTGGTCATCACTGTGTGCTGCCTGCTGCTGGCCTATCCGCTGGCTTACCTGCTGGCCAACTTGCCGGCGCGGCAAAGCAACCTGCTGATGATCCTGGTGCTGCTGCCGTTCTGGACCTCGGTGCTGGTGCGCGTGGCAGCCTGGATCGTGCTGCTGCAGTCCGGTGGTTTGATCAATAGCGCGCTGATGGGCATGGGCCTGATCGATAAACCGGTGGAACTGGTGTTCAACCGGCTCGGCGTCTACATCTCCATGGTGCACATCCTGCTGCCGTTCATGATTCTGCCGATCTACAGCGTGATGAAAGGCATCTCGCCCACCTACATGCGGGCGGCGATTTCCCTGGGTTGTCACCCGTTCGCCAGCTTCTGGCGCGTGTACTTCCCGCAGACTTATGCAGGCGTTGGCGCCGGCTGCCTGTTGGTGTTCATTTTGGCGATCGGCTACTACATCACCCCGGCGTTGCTGGGCAGCCCGAACGACCAGATGGTCAGTTACTTCGTGGCCTTCTACACCAACACCAGCATCAACTGGGGCATGGCCACGGCCTTGGGCGGCTTGCTGCTGCTGGCCACCGTGGTGCTGTACCTGATCTACAACTGGCTGGTGGGCGCCAGCCGCCTGCGCCTGAGCTAAGGAGACCGTAGCGATGCTGAGCCCTTATATGTCGCCCGTGGAACGGGTCTGGTTCTACAGTTTGCGGATTCTCTGCGGCATGATCCTGTTGTTCCTGATCTTGCCGGTGCTGGTGATCATCCCGCTGTCCTTCAACAGCGGAAGCTTCCTGGTTTACCCGCTGCAAGGTTTCTCGCTGCACTGGTACCAGGACTTCTTCGGCTCGGCGGAATGGATGCGCGCCTTGAAGAACAGCATCATCGTCGCCCCGGCGGCCACGGTGCTGGCGATGGTATTCGGCACGCTGGCGGCGATTGGCCTGACGCGCGGGAATTTCCCGGGCAAGGCGTTGGTAATGGCCCTGGTGATTTCGCCGATGGTGGTGCCGGTGGTGATTATCGGCGTGGCGAGTTACCTGTTCTTCGCGCCGCTGGGCCTGGGCAACAGCTTCTTTTCGCTGATCGTGGTGCACGCGGTGCTGGGCGTGCCGTTTGTGATCATCACGGTGTCGGCGACCTTGCAAGGGTTCAACCATAACCTAGTGCGGGCGGCGGCCAGTCTGGGGGCGTCGCCGCTGACGGCGTTTCGCCGGGTGACCTTGCCGCTGATTGCGCCGGGGGTGATTTCCGGGGCGCTGTTTGCCTTTGCCACCTCGTTTGATGAAGTGGTGGTGACGCTGTTCCTCGCCGGGCCCGAGCAGGCGACCTTGCCCCGCCAGATGTTCAGCGGCATCCGCGAAAACCTCAGCCCTACCATTGCCGCAGCGGCGACCTTGTTGATCGCCTTCTCGGTGGTGCTGTTGCTGACCCTGGAATGGCTGCGCGGGCGCAGTGAAAAACTGCGCACCGCCCAAGTCTAAAGCCAGATAGAGATCAAAATGTGGGAGCTGTGCCTATTCAGTTGCTGAATGCAAGACAACCAGCCTAAGTCAGCTACTCTTGTGCCAGCCCATAACTGATAAGAGGCCGCGCACATGAGTACTTCCTCATTCAAGATCGCCCACAAACTGCTCACCGGCCCAGGCGCCATCGAGCAACTGGCCGCCGAGCTGACGCGGCTGGATGTCGACAACCCGCTGATTGTCACCGATGCGGCGCTGGTCAAATCCGGCACCGTAGCCCTGGCACTGGCGCACCTGGGCGATCGGGCCTATGAAATTTTCGACCGCGTGCTGCCCGACCCGGAAATCGCCATCGTCGAAGACTGCATGCGCGTCTATCGCGAAGGCGGGCATGACGGCCTGATCGGCGTCGGTGGCGGCAGTGCCATCGACATCGCCAAGAGCGTGGCGGCCTACGCCGGTTACCACGGCGCCCTGGCCGACCTGTTCGGCGTGGACCAGGTGCCCCGCAAAGGCCCGCCGCTGATCGCGATTCCCACCACCGCCGGCACCGGTTCGGAGGTGACCAATGTGGCGATTCTGTCGGACAAGGTCGCGCAACTGAAAAAAGGCATTGTCAGCGATTACCTGCTGCCGGACGTCGCCCTGATCAGCCCGCAAATGACCCTGACCTGCCCCCGCAGCGTCACTGCCGCCAGTGGTGTGGACGCCCTGGTGCACGCCGTCGAGTCCTACTTATCGCTGAATGCCTCGCCGATCACCGATGCGCTGGCACTCGGTGCGATCAAGTTGATCGCCAAGGCGTTGCCCAAGGCCTACGCCAACCCGGCCAACCTCGAGGCCCGCGATGACATGGCCACCGCCAGCCTGATGGCCGGGATGGCGTTCGGGAATGCCGGCGTGGGCGCGGTGCATGCCTTGGCGTATCCGCTGGGCGGGCGTTTCAACATCGCCCATGGCGTGAGCAATGCCCTGCTGCTGCCCTACGTGATGCACTGGAACAAGCTGGCGTGCGTGGAGCGCATGCAGGAGATTGCCCAAGCCATGGGCGTGAATGTCACCGGGCTGAGTACGGTGGATGCGGCGGACCAGGCAGTCGATGCGATGACGCGACTGTGTGCCGCAGTCGAGATCCCGTCCGGCCTGCGCAGCTTCGGTGTGCCTGAAGACGCGATTCCGGCCATGGCGGTCGAAGCCGCGGGGATCGAGCGCCTGATGCGCAACAATCCGCGCAAGCTCAGTGCCGCGGATATCGAGAAAATCTACCGGGCCGCTTACTAATCATTGAGCGAGGTCACGGTGCGCGCGGCAAAGCATGAGGTATACAATGCGCGCCATCGTGATTTAGCTCAAAAAGGTGCGTCATGCAGCCCTTCGTCATTGCTCCATCGATTCTCTCCGCCGACTTCGCCCGCCTGGGTGAGGAAGTGGACAACGTGTTGGCCGCCGGTGCCGACTTCGTTCACTTCGATGTCATGGACAACCACTATGTGCCGAATCTGACCATTGGTCCGATGGTCTGCGCGGCCTTGCGTAAATACGGCGTGACCGCGCCTATCGACGCGCACTTGATGGTCAGCCCGGTGGACCGCATCGTCGGTGACTTCATCGAAGCCGGTGCGACCTACATCACCTTCCACCCGGAAGCCACGCTGCACGTGGACCGCACCCTGCAACTGATCCGCGAGGGCGGTTGCAAGGCAGGCCTGGTGTTCAATCCGGCCACTCCGCTGAGCGTGCTTGAGTACGTGATGGACAAGGTCGACATGGTCCTGTTGATGAGCGTCAACCCGGGCTTCGGCGGGCAGAAGTTCATCCCCGGTACCCTCAACAAGCTGCGCGAAGCGCGGGCGCTGATCGACGCCTCGGGCCGTGATATCCGCCTGGAGATCGACGGTGGCGTCAACGTCAACAACATCCGCGAAATCGCTGCGGCCGGTGCCGACACCTTTGTGGCCGGCTCGGCGATCTTCAATGCCCCGGACTATCAGGAAGTGATCGCCAAGATGCGTGCAGAACTGGCGCTGGCGCGTCCATGAGCGGCTTTGAGCAGCTGTTCCCCGGCAAACTGCCACGGCTGGTGATGTTCGATCTGGACGGTACGTTGATCGATTCGGTGCCGGACCTGGCGGCCGCCGTGGACGACATGCTGCTCAAGCTCGGTCGCAAGCCGGCGGGCATCGAGTCGGTGCGCGAGTGGGTTGGCAACGGCGCGCAGATGCTGGTGCGCCGGGCCTTGGCCAACAACATCGAGGCCGAGGGTGTCGACGATGTGGAAGCCGAGCATGCGCTTGAGTTGTTCAACGTGGCCTATGAAAACGGCCACGAGCTGACCGTGGTTTATCCCGGTGTGCGCGACACCCTGAAATGGCTGCACAAGCAGGGCGTGGAAATGGCCCTGATCACCAACAAGCCGGAGCGCTTCGTCGCGCCGCTGTTGGACCAGATGAAGATCGGCCGGTATTTCCGCTGGATCATCGGCGGCGATACCTTGCCGCAGAAGAAACCCGACCCGGCGGCACTGTTTTTCGTGATGAAAATGGCCAATATCCCGGCCTCTCAATCGCTGTTCGTCGGCGATTCGCGCAGTGATGTGCTGGCGGCGAAAGCGGCGGGGGTCAAGTGCGTGGCCTTGAGTTACGGCTACAACCATGGCCGGCCGATTGCCGAGGAATCCCCGGCGTTGGTGATTGATGACCTGCGCCTGTTAATCCCCGGTTGCTTGGGAGCGGGCGCTGAGATAACGTTGCCCGACGCTGTTCCATCCCCTTCTGGAAATCCCATCGTGGTGGTCACTCGCAAACTCTGGATGAAAGTCATCAAGGCCCTGGCCCGCTGGCGTTGGCGCGCCTGACTGATCCTCGCCGCGCTGCGGCACGTTTGCACACCTGACCGTTAGACCCTCAAGCCACGAGGCACCTCATGATCCGCGAAGAATTCCTGCGTTTGGCCGCTGCCGGCTTCAACCGTATTCCCATGGCCTGCGAAACCCTGGCCGACTTCGACACCCCGCTGTCGATCTACCTGAAACTGGCCGACGAGCCCAACTCCTATCTGCTGGAGTCGGTGCAGGGCGGCGAGAAATGGGGCCGTTACTCGATCATCGGCCTGCCGTGCCGTACGGTGCTGCGTGTACATGACCACCATGTGAGCATCACCCTGGACGGCGTCGAGATCGAAAGCCACGACGTTGAAGACCCGCTGGCCTTCGTCGAAGCATTCAAGGCGCGCTACAACGTGCCAACCATCGCTGGGCTGCCGCGTTTCAACGGCGGCCTGGTGGGTTACTTCGGCTACGACTGTGTGCGCTACGTGGAAAAACGCCTGGGCAAATCCCCGAACCCCGATCCATTGGGCGTGCCGGACATTCTGCTGATGGTTTCCGACGCGGTGGTGGTGTTCGATAACCTCGCGGGCAAGATGCACGCGATTGTGTTGGCCGATCCTTCCCAGGCCGACGCGTTCGAGCAAGGCCAGGCCAGTCTCGAAGCGTTGCTGGAAAAGCTGCGCCAGCCGATCACTCCGCGTCGTGGCCTGGACCTCAGCCGTCCACCGGCGGCTGATCCGGTGTTCCGCTCCAGCTTTACCCAGGATGACTACGAGCGTGCTGTCGATACCATCAAGGAATACATCCTTGCCGGTGACTGCATGCAGGTGGTGCCGTCGCAACGCATGTCCATCGACTTCAAGGCCGCGCCCATCGATTTGTACCGGGCGCTGCGTTGTTTCAACCCGACGCCGTACATGTACTTCTTCAACTTTGGCGACTTCCACGTGGTGGGCAGTTCGCCGGAAGTGCTGGTGCGGGTCGAAGACAACCTGATCACCGTGCGCCCGATTGCCGGCACGCGCCCGCGTGGTGCCACCGAAGAAGCGGACTTGGCTCTTGAGCTGGACCTGCTGAGCGACGACAAGGAAATCGCCGAGCACTTGATGCTGATCGACCTGGGCCGCAACGACACCGGGCGTGTGTCGGAAATCGGTTCGGTGAAGCTCACCGAGAAGATGGTGATCGAGCGTTATTCCAACGTGATGCACATCGTGTCCAACGTCACCGGCGAGCTGAAGGCCGGATTGACCGCGATGGATGCACTGCGGGCGATCCTGCCGGCGGGCACCTTGTCGGGCGCGCCGAAGATTCGTGCGATGGAAATCATCGACGAGCTGGAGCCGGTCAAGCGGGGTGTGTATGGCGGTGCGGTGGGGTATTTCGCCTGGAACGGCAATATGGACACTGCGATCGCGATCCGTACGGCGGTGATCAAGGACGGCGAACTGCATGTGCAGGCAGGCGGCGGGATCGTGGCCGACTCGGTGCCGGCGCTGGAATGGGAAGAGACGCTGAACAAGCGCCGCGCGATGTTCCGTGCGGTGGCGTTGGCTGAGCAGACCCCGCAGGGCTAAATACCGCGAACCTTGTAGGAGCGAGCTTGCTCGCGAAGGACTCATAGGCGCCGCGCGCATTCAGGATGGGCGCGTCATCGTTAACGACCTTCGCGAGCAAGCTCGCTCCTACAGTTATTTTTTGCGTAATCAGAAATCCAGGCTCACCCCGACACTCACCCCTTGCTGGGTAAAGTTGTCATCCTTCCTCACGTTATAGGCCGCATTCAGCGCCAGGTCCTTGGTCACCTTGTGGCTAATCCCCAGGTTCAAGCGATCCGAATTACTGCGTGGCGTGTAGCCGTCCAGTTTGAAATCGATCCCCGGCACGCTGTTGAGTGACATGCCCACCCGCTGCGTATCGTTTTCAAACTCGTGCTCATGGGCCACTTCGCCAAACACCAGGGTTTGCGGAGTGAAGCGGTAGTTGGCTTGTAATCCGATTCCCAGGCGCTTGGAGTCGCGCTGTTGGTCATCAAAGGTCAGCGCGGTGGAACGGGCATCTTTCTCCGAATAACCATTCACCTCGACCCGAGAGTAATCGGCGCTGATGAAGGGCGAGAAGTGCCATTCGCTATTCGGCTCGGCGATGTCATACCCCACGCGCGCGCTCAAGGCCCATAGCCAGCCGTCAGTGTCGCCTTTCTCGGTGCCTTCGCTGATTCCCAGGGCGAACTTGCGCTTGAGGTTGTCGAAGTCCAGTTTGCCGCCGGTCAACGCGGCGTCGGCCCACCAGTGATCTTCCTGATACTGGGCGAACACGGTGCCCAGGTAGCTGTTGAGCTTGTAGTCCGAATCGCTGGCGCCGGCCTCAAGGCTCTGGCGATAGAAGCCTGCTGCCACACCCACGCGCCAGGCCTCGTTGAGTCGGTAGCTGCCGCCTATGTTCAGGTTGTAGCCGCTGCCGTCACCGCTGGCTGAACTGCTTTGATCATCGAAGTCCAGGTGCTGGCCGCCGGCGGCGACGATCGCTCGCCATTGGCCCACGGCCTGCCAGTTACCCGAGTCGGCTTGCCATTGGTTACGCAATTCATCCTGATGGGCGCGCAAGGTGCCCTGGGCCATTTCCGGGAGCAGGGTTATTTCCCAAGGGGCGGCGAGCAGCGAGTAGGCGTAGTCGGCGATCAGTTGCTGGCCGGCCTCGGTCGGGTGGACGGTGTCGTTGTAAATCAGCTTGGTAGGGTCTGGGTTGGTACCGCCGACGCCATACACGGGGTTCCGGCAGGTGGTGCCGCTGAAGCAGGTCTGGTTGAGGTTCTGGTTGGTGGCAAAGCCAAAGCGCCCGGGGTCGGCGAAGGTTTCCTTGAGCAGCAACGGAATGTTCAGCGGGATGATTTGCGCATCGATTTGCGACAGACGCTGCACCAGAGTCTGGTTGAACACGCCGGCCAACGCGCTGACCGTCCCTTGGAGCGGCGTGCCATTGACGGCAGGTGTCAGGCCCAGGTCCGGCTGCATCCACACCATTACATATCGGGCGCCAGCCTGTTGCAGAGCCTCGGCGCTGTTGGCCAGGCGACCGGCTGCGGCCGAGGCTTGACCGGGGCTGAGGACCAGGCCGTCGAGGAAGTCATTGCCTCCGCCGGAGAGAAAGTACAACGCGTTGGGGTCGGCTCGGCCGCCCGTGGATGCCAGGTATCCGGGGCGCGTACGCAACACCTGCCCGGTGTCGCTATCGGTGACGGTGGAGTTGCCGGTGATGGCATCGGAGATCTGCTGGGTGGTGTATCCGCCGACGGCCCAGTTGTTACCGTCTGCCTGGCCTTGCGCGGCGCGCTGCGGCGAGGTGGATGCGTTCAGGTCGCCTGCCGCCACTCCCAGCTTGCCGCCCAATAATGTCGAGGAAATCAGCGAAGTGCTTTCGCCGCTGCCGTCGAAGTACTGCGGGCCGGTGCGGTTGGTGAAGCGATAGGTTGAGCCCGGTGCCCCAGGGTCGGCGAATGTCCCGGCATCGGCCAGGCTGTCGCCGAATACGATCATGGTCGAGTAGGGCGACGGCGCGGCGAACGCTTGGGAGCAAGCCAGGGTTAGCAGGCAGCCGACGAGTGGAGCGAAATAAGGGGTCTTGGTCATGAGTCCGTCCATGCTTTTGTTTTTTTATCAGCACTGTGACTGTAGCGACCTTCCAAGGGTTCTGAAAAAATTGACGCCAATTATCGGTCGGGCACTTACCCCCGTATTTGCGGCGCCATATTGCACCGCTGGCGAGGCTACGTTACTGTGCTTGGACGTATGAATGAGACCCTCCCCGTGTTGATCATCAGCAAACTCTTGATGCGAGTAGTCAAGGCACACGCCCGTTGGCGTTGGCGCGCCTAACTTTTCTCTACCGGCCACGCCGGACCTGTACCGATTTGCCTTCTTCACCCTTTGTTCGACGCCCCTTGCCGGCCAACCCCGGCAACCGGAAAGTGCGTCTGGCAGCGGGTCACTCCCTTGGAAGGCCGTCATTAGAAGTCAGTGAATTCAAGAGGTTTTAACCCACATGTTGCTGATGATTGATAACTACGACTCCTTTACCTACAACGTTGTGCAGTACCTGGGCGAGCTCGGCGCCGAGGTCAAGGTAGTGCGCAACGACGAATTGAGCGTGGCGCAAATAGCCGCGTTGAACCCTGAACGCATCGTCGTTTCCCCAGGCCCGTGCACGCCGACCGAAGCCGGCATCTCCCTCGAAGCCATCAAATATTTCGCCGGCAAGCTACCGATCCTGGGCGTTTGCCTGGGCCATCAGTCCATCGGCCAGGCGTTCGGCGGCGACGTAGTTCGCGCCCGCCAGGTGATGCACGGCAAGACCAGCCCGGTGTTCCACAAGGACCAGGGCGTATTCCACGGTTTGAACCTGCCGGTGACGGTAACCCGCTACCACTCGCTGGTGGTCAAGCGTGAAACCCTGCCCGAATGCCTTGAGCTGACGGCCTGGACCCAACTGGAAGACGGCTCCGTCGACGAGATCATGGGCCTGCGTCACAAAACACTGAACGTCGAAGGGGTGCAATTTCACCCGGAATCGATTTTGACCGAGCAGGGCTACGAGCTGTTCGCTAACTTTCTCAAGCAGAGCGGCGGCACGCGCTAAGGACTTTTCATGGATATCAAGACTGCCCTGAGCCGTATCGTCGGCCATCTGGACCTGAGCACCGCTGAAATGAGCGATGTGATGCGCGAGATCATGACCGGTCAATGCACCGACGCACAGATTGGCGCGTTCATGATGGCAATGCGCATGAAGAGCGAGAGCATCGACGAAATCGTCGGCGCCGTGTCGGTGATGCGTGAGCTGGCCGACAAGGTCGAACTCAAGACCCTCGACGGCGTGGTCGACGTCGTCGGCACCGGCGGCGACGGTGCGAACATTTTCAACGTGTCGACGGCGGCATCCTTTGTAGTGGCAGCTGCTGGCTGCACGGTGGCCAAACACGGTAACCGCGCGGTATCGGGTAAAAGCGGCAGTGCCGATTTGCTGGAGGCCGCAGGTATCTACCTCAACCTGACCCCGGTACAAGTGGCGCGTTGCATCGATAACGTCGGCATCGGCTTCATGTTCGCCCAGTCCCATCACGGCGCAATGAAGCACGCCGCCGGCCCGCGCAAGGACTTGGGCCTGCGTACCCTGTTCAACATGCTCGGCCCGCTTACGAATCCGGCCGGTGTGAAGCACCAGGTGGTGGGCGTGTTCAGCCAGGCGCTGTGCCGGCCATTGGCCGAAGTCTTGCAGCGCCTGGGCAGCAAGCACGTGCTGGTGGTGCACTCCAAGGATGGCCTGGACGAGTTCAGCCTGGCCGCACCGACCTTCGTGGCGGAGCTGAAGGACGACCAGGTCACCGAATATTGGGTCGAACCTGAAGACCTCGGCATGAAAAGCCAGAGCCTGCACGGCCTGGCGGTGGAAAGCCCGGCGGCCTCCCTTGAATTGATTCGCGATGCCCTGGGGCGTCGCAAGACCGAAAACGGCCAGAAAGCCGCAGAAATGATTGTGCTCAATGCCGGTGCGGCGCTGTATGCCGCGGATCACGCCTACAGTCTTAAAGAGGGTGTTGCCCTCGCTCATGATGCATTGCATACCGGGCTGGCGCGCGAAAAGCTCGAAGAACTGGGTGCGTTTACTGCGGTGTTCAAAGTGGAGAATGAAGGATGAGTGTTCCGACCGTTCTGGAGAAAATCCTGGCTCGCAAGGCAGAAGAAGTCGCTGAGCGCCACGCCCGGGTCAGCCTGGCTGAGCTGGAAGGCCTGGCGAAAACCGCTGATGCACCGCGCGGGTTTGCCAATGCGCTGATCAAGCAGGCCAAGGAAAAGCAGCCGGCCGTTATCGCTGAAATTAAGAAGGCTTCGCCGAGCAAGGGCGTGATCCGCGAGATCTTCATCCCTGAAGACATTGCCAAGAGCTACGAGAAGGGCGGCGCGACGTGCCTCTCGGTGTTGACCGATATCGACTTCTTCCAGGGCTCCGACCTGTACCTGCAGCAAGCGCGTGCGGCGTGCTCGCTGCCGGTGATCCGCAAGGACTTCATGGTCGACCCCTACCAGATCGTCGAAGCCCGTGCGTTGGGCGCCGATTGCGTGCTGTTGATCGTCTCCGCACTGGATGACGTCAAGATGGCCGAACTGGCGGCCGTGGCCAAAAGTGTTGGCCTCGACGTGCTGGTGGAAGTGCACGACGGTGATGAACTGGAACGTGCGTTGAAAACCCTCGACACACCGTTGGTGGGCGTCAACAATCGCAACCTGCACACTTTTGAAGTCAGCCTGGAAAACACCCTCGACCTGTTGCCGCGTATCCCGCGTGACCGGTTGGTGATTACCGAAAGTGGCATCGTCAATCGTGCCGATGTCGAACTGATGGAAATCAGCGGCGTGTACTCGTTCCTCGTCGGCGAAACCTTCATGCGTGCCGAGAACCCGGGAGCTGAATTGCAGCGCCTGTTCTTCCCGGAGCGTGGCGTTGCTGTCAGCGGTTCGACCCTGGATTGATGATGACCCAGCCGGTGGCGATGACGGTCGAGGCAGGCCTTAAGGCCGAGCAGGATTTGCTCGCCGCTGTCTGCGCGGGGGAGCAGGCGTTCGGCCTGCTGTTCTGGCAGCCCAGCGATCAAGCGTTGGTGATGCCCCGTCGTCTGAGCCGCCTTCCGGCATTCGAGACCGCCAGCCAGGTATCGGCAGACGCCGGCTGGCCGGTGCTGCTGCGGGAAACCGGTGGTGAGCCGGTTCCACAGTCGGCAGCCACGGTTAATATCGCGCTGGTCTACGCGCCACCGCGCAGTGAAGGTGACCAGGGCCGCATCGAAACCGGCTACCAGCGTTTGTGCCAGCCGATTTGCGACCTGCTTATCGAGCTGGGTGGCAATGCATCGGTGGGCGAGATTGACGGAGCCTTTTGCGACGGTCGCTACAACGTCAACCTGGATGGCCGCAAAATGGTCGGCACTGCCCAGCGCTGGCGCCAGAGTGGCGGGCGCCCGGTGGGGTTGGTGCATGGTGCGTTGTTGCTGGATGATGATCGCGTCGAGTTGATCGCCGCGGTCAATCGCTTCAATGAAGCGTGTGGCCTGGAACAACGGGTGCGCGCCGAAAGCCACATCGCCCTGCATGAAGCCTTTGCTGCGCCAGACGCGATTGCCCGGCTCGATACGTTATACCGCCAGATGCTCGCGAGCTTCCTCCCGGTTTAACGGGTACCGAAGACCACCATGGTCTTGCCTTTGACATGCACCAGGTTGCGTTCTTCCAGGTCCTTCAGCACCCGGCCAACCATTTCCCTCGAGCAACCGACGATACGCCCGATCTCCTGACGGGTGATCTTGATCTGCATCCCGTCGGGATGGGTCATGGCATCCGGCTGCTTGCACAGTTCCAGCAGGCAGCGGGCAACCCGGCCGGTGACGTCGAAAAAAGCCAGGTCGCCGACTTTGCGCGTGGTGTCTCTCAGGCGCTGGGCGATCTGGCCGCTCAAGGCGTACAGGATGTCGGGATCCTGCTGGGCCAGTTCGCGAAACTTCGCATAGCTGATCTCGGCAACTTCGCACTCGACCTTGGCCCGCACCCAGGCGCTGCGCTCCTGTTCCTTGCCCGCTTGCTCGAAAAGTCCGAGCTCGCCGAAGAAATCTCCGGTATTGAGGTAGGCGATGATCATTTCGCGGCCATCGTCATCCTCGATCAGGATGGTGACTGAGCCTTTGATAATGAAGAACAGGGTTTCCGAACGCTCGCCCGCGCAGATGATGTTGTGCTTGGCCGGATGACGCCGGCGCTGACAATGCATCAACAGTTTGTCGAGGTTCTTGATTTTGGGTGTGGGAGTAATAGCAACCATGGTTGTATCCCGAAAAGACTGCACGGTGTTGTTGAGCTTGTTTTTTTGGTCAGCGCGATCAACGGTTGAGTTATGTCACCCAATGGATGGCAATGCGCCATTGATTTGGCGCCAGCTTAACAGACACATTCTGACTCCATTAGGGAATTTACCCCGTAATCGCTGCTGATGATCGCTTTCATGGGAAACGCTGAGGTCCCAAGGCCCTGTGCTAAGCTGGCGACCCTTTTTTAGCAGTGGAGTCTGGGCGATGAAGGCACGCATCCAATGGGCGGGCGAAGCCATGTTCCTCGGTGAGTCGGGCAGTGGCCATGTTGTGGTCATGGACGGCCCGCCGGAGGCCGGTGGCCGCAACCTGGGCGTACGCCCGATGGAAATGCTCCTGCTCGGTGTAGGCGGTTGCAGCAATTTCGACGTGGTCAGCATCCTGAAGAAATCCCGCCAGGCGGTGGAAAGCTGCGAAGCGTTCCTGGAAGCTGAGCGTGCAACTGAAGACCCGAAGGTGTTTACCAAGATCCACATGCACTTTGTCGTCAAGGGCCGGGCGCTGAAAGAAGCCCAGGTCAAGCGTGCCATCGAGCTGTCGGCTGAGAAGTATTGCTCGGCCTCGATCATGTTGGGCGCTGCGGGTGTTGCCATCACTCATGACTACGAGATCATTGAGTTGGGCTGATCGTTGATTGGCAGGCAAAAAGAAAGGGCGCTTAAAAAGCGCCCTTTTTGCGTTATGCGGGACTGTCAGATTCGGTAAGTGCTCTTGGTCATGACCTTGGCCAACAGGCTCATGCCAAACTTCACCGGTGCCGGGAAGCGGAAGCCGCCCGCGTCCAGCGCGCTTTCGGCGTGATGTTCTTCATCAATGCGCATCTGCTCAAGAATCGCCCGGGACTTTTCGTCTTCAGCCGGCAGTTGCTCAAGGTGTTCATTGAGGTGCTTGCACACCTGATGCTCGGTGGCAGCCACAAAACCCAGGCTGACTTTGTCGCTGATCAGCCCGGCTACCGCGCCGATACCAAACGATAAGCCGTAGAACAGCGGATTCAGCACGCTTGGGTGGCTGTTCAACTGGCGGATGCGTTGCTCGCACCAGGCCAGGTGGTCGATTTCTTCTTCGGCGGCGTGTTCCATCGCGGCGCGCACTTGCGGCAGCTTGGCGGTCAGGGCCTGGCCTTGGTACAGCGCCTGGGCACAGACTTCACCGGTATGGTTGATGCGCATCAGGCCAGCGACGTGGCGGGTGTCGGTCTCGCTCATCTGCGCTTCGGGCTGCACGATGGCGGGCGACGGACGGTGCGGTTGACCACTGAATGGCAACAGCGTGCGCATGGCCGTGTCGGCTTGCAGCAACAGGCGATCAATCGGCGAGTAGTGACGTTGGGTAGTCATGCTGACCTCCGGGAAGAATCTCGGCGGCCAGTTTACCGCAAGAGAGGGGGAAGCGTTTGCGCTGGGTCAAATTGCTTGTGTGGCGAGGGAGCTTGCTCCCGCTGGAGCACGCAGCGCTCCCGGTTTTGTGCGGCCGCTACGCGACCGAGCGGGAGCAAGCTCCCTCGCCACAGGTAGTGCTCAGCCCGGCGGCCAGTTCATCTGGCGCTGACCCAGCACGTGCATATGGATGTGATAAACGGTTTGCCCGCCGTCTTCATTGCAGTTCATCACCACACGGAAGCCCTTTTCGCAGCCTTGCTCAACCGCCAGGCGTTGGGCGGTGAACAGGATATGCCCGGCCAGTGCCTTGTCTTCCTCGGTGAGGTCGTTAAGGGTGCGGATCGGCTTTTTCGGGATCACCAGGAAATGCACCGGAGCCATTGGCGCGATGTCGTGGAACGCCAGGACCTGGTCATCCTCGTAGATGATCTTCGCGGGTATTTCTCTGTTGATGATCTTGGTGAACAGAGTATCCACAGCTGTTTCTCCATTGTGAAAGTGCAGGGTGAGTGTACTCAGGCGATCAGCGCGGGCAATAGGCCTTGTTGATCGCGCCGGCGATTTTGCGGGTCAGCCAGCGCGGGCTCAGGCGCGGGCTGAACGCCAGCCAGCGATTACGCCGGCCCGGAATGATGATGGCTTTGTTCTTGGCCAGGGCGCGCACGGTGTAAAGCGCGACTTCTTCCGGGCTCATCAGCTGTTGGCTGCGGTCCAGCTTGGCGGTGTCCATTTGTGCGGTGCCGAAGAACGCGGTACGGGTCGGGCCCGGACAGAGTACGGAAACCTTGATGCCGCAGGTCTTCAGTTCCTCGCGCAAGCCTTCGGAGAAGTGCAGTACGTAGGCCTTGCTGGCGTAGTAGGTGCTCATCCACGGCCCCGGCTGGAAGGCCGCCACCGACGCGACGTTGAGAATCTGCCCGCCGCCGTGCAGGGCCATGGCATTGCCGAGTGCATGGCACATGCGGGTCAGGGCCAGGATGTTGACTTCCATCAGGTCCTGTTCGGTCATCCAGTCCTGTGCCAGGAACGGGCCGCTGGTGCCGATGCCGGCGCAATTCACCAGCAGGTCGATCTGCCGCTCGCCTTCCTCAAGCTCCAGCAGGAACCCCGACAGCCGCAAGGGCTCGCCGAGGTCGCAGGCACGGAACAGCACCTCGACGCCGAAGCGCTGAGTCAATTCGATTGCAATGCTTTCCAACTGATCACGCTGGCGGGCCACCAGAATCAAGCTGCGGCCGCGACGGGCCAGTGCTTCGGCCAAGGCCAGGCCGATGCCGCTGGAGGCACCGGTGATCAGAGCGTAACGGGTCATGCGTTTCTCCATCGCAACGCTACCGGGCCTGTGACAGAGGCGTCACAGGCGTCGGGCGTTTTTCACTGTTGCGTAGAGTCTACAGGTTCGGCTGCGTCGTCAGCACTTTGCACGTCGACTTCATCGACGGTGGTGGCCTGGTCGCTGTCGTCATCGGAGTTGATGGAGCTGCTTTCGTAGCTGCCGCCTACGTCGCTTTCCAGTTGGTCCAGGTAGCCGCTCATGCCCACTAACACTGCGCCGGCAAAGACCAGCGGAATGAATGCCAGCCACAGGGCGGACAGGATTTTGACCGCGGTAGAGTTGCGCGGTGGTGGCGCGCCGTACTGGTTGGCGCCGGTGTTGCCTGGGAGAACCATCAGCAGAATCGGGAAGATGCTGCCTACGAAGGGCACCAAGTGCAGGAACCACAGCCAGCCGGACCAGCCCAGGTCATGCAGGCGCTGCACGGTGATCTGCACGCTGACCCACACAGCGGCCACGAGCAGGGCAATCCCCACCAGGAAGCCAATGACCATGGCAATCGTTGGAGACACCGCGGCGATGCCCAGCCCGACAGTGAAGAACGCGCCTGAGATAAGGAGCATCACCACGCTCAACACCAGCGTCCACGCCAGGAAGCGCAGGCGTCCGATACGCCCGTTGACGGTGAACACTTTAAGGGTGGAAAACTCCGGCAGGTTCTCGCCGACGGCTGCCCGGGGCGGGGCGTAAGGCGAAGCGGCGGGGCGGGTGTAATCAATGGAGCTGCCGGAGTCCGTTTCGTGTGTTTCGGCAAGGCTGAAGGCGACGGGCTGCTCTTCTTCTATGCGCGCATCGACCCCGGCGTTTTTCAGCGCTTGCAGATAGGTCTCTGCATCGGCGCGAGAAAGGTCACGCTTCAGGGCGACCGGGCGGCCGGTAAAGAGTTTTTCGATCGCTTCAACGTCGCTTTTGAACAGTTCGGCGAGATTCAGCTTGGCGGTGGTGCTCTCGACACCCGGGAGCAATGCGCCATCAAACACAATCTTGAAACGGTTGTCGCTCATGCGGGCATCCTTGTCACTTGAATGGGGGAAGCCTGCTTTGATCAGCAGGCGTTACATCGCGGGTCAGCGTGGCCAGCGTGCCGGCAGTTGTGCCGCGTGCTCGAGCGCCTTGCGGTATTCGGCATCCAGGCGGGCCACGAGTTCATCGACGCTGGGCAAATCATCAATCTCACCGACACCCTGGCCGGCGGACCACACGGTCTTCCAGGCTTTGGCTTCGTCGTTGAGTGGCTTGAGCTTGGAGCCGAAATTGACTTCGCCCTTGCCTTGCAGCGCGGCAAGGTCGAAACCGGCGTTTTCCAGGCTTTGGCGCATGAAGCTTGCGGGTACACCGGAGACGGCTGGAGTGTGCACGATGTCGGCGGCGCGCGATGTGAGCAGCATCTCTTTATAAGCATCCGGGGCGTGGCTTTCGGTGGTGCCGATAAAGCGGGTGCCGAAATAGGCCAGGTCGGCACCGAGCAACTGCGCCGCGAGGATCTCGTGGCCGTGGTTGAGGCAGCCAGCGAGTAGCAGGGTCTTGTCGAAGAACTGACGGATTTCTGCAATCAGCGAGAACGGGCTCCAAGTGCCGGCGTGACCACCGGCGCCGGCTGCAACGGCGATCAAACCGTCGACGCCCGCCTCAGCGGCTTTCTCTGCATGGCGCCGGGTGGTGACATCGTGGAATACCAGGCCGCCGTAGCTGTGTACGGCGTCCACCAATTCTTTCACGGCGCCCAGGCTGGTGATGACGATCGGCACTTTGTGCTCGACGCAGATCGCCAGGTCAGCTTCCACGCGCGGATTGCTGTTGTGCACGATCAGGTTGACCGCATAGGGCGCCGGGTTGTCCAGCAGCGCCAAGCCCGCTTCGATCTCTTCCAGCCATGCCTTGAAACCGCTGCTTTCCCGTTGGTTGAGGGCAGGGAAGCTGCCGACGATTCCGTTACGGCAGCAGGCCAGAACCAGTTGCGGGTTGGAAATCAGAAACATCGGCGCAGCCACTACAGGCAGGCGCAGACTGTGTTCGAGCGAAGCGGGCAGCGACATTGGAAGTACCCCGAGTAATAGAGACTAGAACGGTTTAACCACGACCAAAATTACGATAGCCAGCAATATCAGAACTGGCACTTCATTGAACCAGCGATAAAAGACATGGCTGCGGGTGTTTTCGCCACGGGCAAAACGTTTTACCTGCGCGCCGCACATGTGGTGGTAGCCAATCAGCAGTACTACCAGAGTCAACTTGGCGTGAATCCACGCACCGGATTGAAAGATGGCGGGATTGAGGTAGATCAGCCAGCCGCCGAACACCAGGCTGGCAATCATCGCCGGCCCCATGATGCCGCGGTAGAGCTTACGCTCCATTACGCTGAAGCGTTCCTTGCTGACGGTGTCCTCGCTTTGGGCGTGGTAGACGAACAGGCGCGGAAGGTAGAACAGCGCGGCAAACCAGCAAACGATGCTGACGATATGGAAGGCTTTTACCCACAGATAAAGCATTTTTAGTTATTCCCAGGTTCACGGTAACTGAAGATAGTAGTGGCTCAAGCGTATACACGTCACGTTGACGGTTGTCGCAGGACGATACGGACCCTATTATCGACGGCTTTCCAGTGGGTTCGTTGAGGGCAGGTTTATGGTCAAGGTCGGTATCGTCGGCGGCACGGGTTACACCGGTGTCGAATTGCTGCGTCTGTTGGCTCAGCATCCGCAAGCTGAGGTGGTGGTGATCACTTCCCGATCCGAGGCCGGCCTTGCTGTGGCCGACATGTATCCGAACCTGCGAGGCCACTACGACGGCCTGGCGTTCAGCGTGCCGGACATCAAGACCCTGGGTGCCTGTGATGTGGTGTTCTTCGCCACGCCCCACGGTGTTGCCCATGCCCTGGCAGGCGAGTTGCTGGCGGCGGGCACTAAGGTGATCGACTTGTCGGCCGACTTCCGCCTGCAGGACGCCGATGAGTGGGCCAAGTGGTACGGCCAGCCTCACGGTGCGCCGGAGTTGCTGGAAGAAGCGGTGTATGGCTTGCCGGAAGTCAATCGCGAGCAGATCAAGCAAGCGCGCCTGATCGCGGTACCGGGTTGCTATCCGACGGCCACGCAGTTGGGTTTCCTGCCATTGCTGGAAGCCGGGTTGGCGGACGCATCGCGGCTGATTGCTGACTGCAAGTCGGGCGTCAGCGGTGCCGGCCGTGGTGCTGCTGTAGGCTCGCTTTACTCCGAGACGTCGGAAAGCATGAAAGCCTATGCGGTAAAAGGTCATCGTCACTTGCCGGAAATTCGCCAAGGGCTGCGTCGCGCTGCAGGTAAAGATGTCGGCCTGACGTTTGTGCCACACCTGACGCCGATGATCCGCGGGATCCACTCCACGCTGTATGCGACAGTCGTTGATCGTTCGGTGGACCTGCAGGCGCTGTTTGAAAAGCGTTATGCCAATGAGCCGTTCGTCGATGTGATGCCGGCGGGCAGCCATCCGGAAACCCGCAGTGTGCGTGGCGCCAACGTGTGCCGTATCGCGGTGCACCGTCCGCAGGATGGTGACCTGGTAGTGGTGTTGTCGGTGATCGATAACCTGGTCAAGGGCGCCTCGGGCCAGGCTGTGCAGAACATGAACATCCTGTTTGGCCTGGATGAGAAGCTGGGCCTGTCCCACGCGGGCATGCTGCCGTAAGTTTTCTGCTGTCGCGCAAAGGCCCGTTGATCGGGCCTTTCGTGTTTTTAATGGCCGCTGCGGAGATTGATATACCGTAACAATAGTTGACCGCTTTTCTAGGAGAAGCGGATAATGCCCGCCATCACGCATATGGCGGCGCTACGCCGGGAGATTATCAGCATGAGCGTTGAATCCTTCACCCCCACGGCTTTGCAATTCACCCACGGTGCTGCGCACAAGGTGAAGAGCCTGGTCGATGAAGAGGGTAATGATCGCTTGAAGCTGCGCGTATTTGTTACGGGCGGCGGTTGTTCAGGGTTTCAGTACGGTTTCACCTTCGATGAAGACGTGGCCGATGACGACACCATCGTTGAGCGCGAGGGCGTAAGCCTGGTCGTCGATCCGATGAGCTTCCAGTACCTGGCAGGAGCCGAGGTGGACTATCAGGAAGGTCTGGAAGGTTCGCGCTTCGTGATCAAAAACCCGAATGCCACTACTACCTGTGGTTGCGGGTCTTCGTTCTCGATCTGATCGAAAGCGGATGTAAAAACGCCGCTTGGCCTTGATAGGGTCAAGCGGCGTTTTGCTGTGTGGGATTCAGGCCGGGTAGATCGCGCCGAGTACGCGAAGGCCGCGGGCGCCGGTCACGCTGGGGCGATTGGCGGCGATGCCTTCGAGGCAGCAATGGGCCAGCCAAGCGAAGGCCATGGCCTCGACCCAGTCGGGGTCCACGCCGTAAGTGGCGGTGCTGCTGACTTGGGTGGCCGGGAGAAGTGCGCTGAGGCGGCTCATCAAGGTTGCGTTGTGGGCGCCGCCGCCGCAGACCAGCAGGGTTTCGGTCTGTGGTTGTGCGGTTTGCAGGGATTCGACGATGGTCAGGGCGGTCAGTTCAAGCAGCGTGGCTTGCACGTCTTGGGCAGCGAATGGCGGTAACCGTCCCAGGTGATGCTCGAGCCATCCCAGGTTGAAGACTTCGCGGCCGGTGCTTTTTGGCCCTTTGGTCACGAAGAACGGATCGCTGAGTAACGCCTTGAGTAGCTGGGGTTCAACTTTCCCGCTGGCAGCCCAATGGCCATCGCGGTCGAAGTTCTCGCCGCGCTGCTGGTGAATCCAGGCATCAAGCAGGACGTTGCCCGGGCCGCAGTCAAAGCCAGAGACCGGCTTGCCAGCCTCGATCAAGCTGAGATTGCTGAAACCGCCAACGTTCAGCACGGCGCGGTTGCCCGCCCGCTCACCAAACAATGCCTCATGAAAGGCGGGGACCAGCGGCGCGCCTTGGCCACCTGCGGCGACATCACGGCTGCGGAAATCACTGACGACGGTGATTCCGGTCAACTCGGTGAGCAGCGCCGGGTTGCCGATCTGCACGGTAAAGCCACGGGCCGGTTCGTGGCGAATGGTTTGGCCGTGGCTGCCAATCGCTCGAATGTCTTGGGCTTTGAGTTTCTGCTGATCCAGCAGGGCGTGAATGCCTTGGGCGGCAAGTGTCACCCAGTTGTGCTGGGCGATCGCTGAGCGGGCAATCTCGTCCGGGCCGCTGGCGCAAAGGCCGAGCAGCTCGGAACGCAGGGACTCAGGCATGGGGATGTAGTGAGTGGCGATCAGCTTGATCGCCGGCTTCAACTCGATCAGCGCGATGTCCAGGCCGTCAAGGCTGGTCCCGGACATCACGCCTATATAGAGCGACATGGCTTAGCGTTTCGCCGAGGCCAGGAGGGTGGAGCGCTCCTGGTCCATGCGGGCCATGAGTGGCTGGCTCTGCTGCAGGAAGCGGGCGCGCTCGGCCTTGGCGATTGGATCAGCCATCGGCAGCTTTTGACCCAGTGGGTCGACGTGCACACCGTTGACCTGGAACTCGTAGTGCAGGTGCGGGCCGGTGGACAGGCCGGTGGTGCCGATATAGCCAATCACCTGGCCTTGCTTGACGTTGCCGCCAGTCTGGATGCCTTTGGCAAAACCTTGCATGTGGCCATACAGCGTTCGGTAGGTGTTGCCGTGCTGGATGATCACGGTGTTGCCGTAGCCGCCACGGCGACCTGCCAGCAATACCTTGCCGTCACCAGCAGCCTTGATCGGCGTGCCGCGTGGAGCTGCGTAGTCGACGCCTTTGTGAGCGCGAATTTTGTTCAGAATTGGATGCTTGCGACCCATCGAGAAACGCGAGCTAATACGGGCGAAGTCAACCGGAGTACGGATGAAAGCCTTGCGCATGCTGTTGCCGTCGGCGGTGTAGTAGCTGCTGTTGCCTTGTTTGTTGGTGTAGCGCACGGCGGTGTAGGTCTTGCCACGGTTAGTGAACCGCGCAGAAAGGATATTGCCGGTGCCGACGATCTTGCCGTTGGCGACCTTTTGCTCGTAGATCACGTCGAATTCGTCGCCCTGGCGAATGTCCTGAGCGAAGTCGATGTCGTAGCCAAACACGCTGGCCATGTCCATGGTCATGCTGTGGGACAAACCGGCGCGGGCGGCGGATTGCGACAGCGAGCTGTTGATCACACCGTGCACATAGGCGGAGCGCATCACTGGCTTGGTGGTGATGCGATTGAACGCAAAACCCTTGGCGCCCTTGGTCAGCGTGATGCTTTCCAGGTCGCTGACATTGCTGTGCAGGTTGTTCAGCTGGCCGTCGGGCGCCAGTTCAAATTCGAGTTTCTGCCCGTGCTTGAGCTGGGTGAACTGCTTGGCCTGCTTGTCGCTTGCCAGCACATCGTTGACCGTCGCGGCTGGGAGGCCGACCTTTTCGAACAGGGTCGAAAGGGTGTCGCCCTTGGCAACAATGACTTCCCGGTGTAGCGGATTCTTGGGGGCTTCTACCGCAGGCTTAGCCTGTGCGGTCTCTTTAGTGTCTTCAGCGCTGTCTTCGATCTGGGCAAACGGCGATTCTGCTGCGCCATTTGTGGCTTGCAGTGCGTCGGAAGCGTCTTGATCTTGTGTCAGTTGCTCAACCGGACTTTCCAGGTCAAGGCTCAGTGTCGTTCGTTTGGCTTCTACATCGCTGGAAGGAAATACCAGGAGTGCCAGGCTCAGAAGGGCGGCGATCCCACTTGCGGCGAGCAGGTGGGTCTTCGGGTAAAGCGGCGGCGCTTTAGACGGTTCTGTGGTCATAAGTAATTTTGACTTTGAAAAGATGAATTGGAAAAGATGAATGACATGATGAAGATGAAATAACTGTATAAAATATAACCAAATCATCTGTGGTGCAAGCTCGCGAACGCTGGGCTTGCTGAACGGTGTCCGTGCGCAGGGCAAAACTTGTAATTAGTCCCTGATCTTGTATGGTTGGTTCCCTTTTGAATCTGAGCCTTGCGGGTCTGTTATGAAGTCGGTTGAAGAGCAGCTAGCGCTGATCAAACGTGGTGCGGAAGAACTGTTGGTCGAAGCTGAGCTGATCGAAAAGCTCAAGCGTGGCCAGCCCCTGCGTATTAAGGCCGGCTTTGATCCGACAGCGCCGGATCTGCACCTTGGGCATACGGTGCTTATTAATAAGCTGCGCCAGTTCCAGGAGCTGGGGCATCAGGTGATCTTCCTTATAGGTGACTTCACCGGGATGATCGGCGATCCGAGCGGCAAGAGCGCTACGCGTCCGCCGCTGACCCGTGAGCAGGTTCTCGATAATGCCGAGACCTACAAAACCCAAGTCTTCAAGATTCTCGATCCGGCCAAGACCGAGGTGGCATTCAACTCCACCTGGATGGATCAGATGGGGCCGGCGGACTTCATTCGTCTGACATCCCAATACACCGTTGCTCGCATGCTTGAGCGCGATGACTTCGATAAGCGCTACTCCACCAATCAGCCGATCGCGATCCATGAGTTCCTGTACCCGTTGGTTCAAGGGTATGACTCGGTGGCATTGCGTGCCGATGTCGAGTTGGGCGGTACCGATCAGAAGTTCAACCTGCTGATGGGGCGCGAGCTGCAGCGTGCGTATGGGCAAGAGGCTCAGTGCATTCTGACCATGCCTTTGCTGGAGGGGTTGGATGGCGTCAAGAAGATGTCCAAGTCCTTGGGTAACTACGTTGGTATCCAGGAGGCGCCGGGTGTGATGTACGGCAAGCTGGTTTCGATTCCGGATGCGCTGATGTGGCGTTACTTCGAGCTGCTGAGCTTCCGCTCGATGGATGAGATCAACGCATTGCGTGCCGAAGTGGAAGCTGGCGCGAATCCGCGGGACGTGAAGATCAAACTGGCGGAAGAGATTGTTGCGCGCTTCCATGGTGAAGAGGCTGCTGCCAGCGCTCACCGTGCCGCGGGTAACCGCATGAAGGATGGCGAGCTGCCGGATGATCTGCCTGAGGTTGAATTGACTGCTGCCGAGGCGATGCCGATTGCTGCTGTCCTTAATAAGGCAGGCCTGGTGAAGAACTCGGCAGTGGCGCGCGACCTTCTGGGTTCCGGCGGTGTACGTATAGATGGTGAGGTTGTTGATCGCACCTTTATATACGAGCTGGGCGCGACGCACGTATGCCAGGCCGGCAAGAAGGCATTTGCGCGTATTACGCTTAAATCCGAATAAACCTGAAATTAACTGTTGACGGCGATTTATATCTGTCTATAATTCGCCCCACTTCCGGCGCA